>JBGQAS010000403.1:0-2444 GCA_041494435.1 Anaerolineaceae bacterium
CGGTTTGCCGGGAATGGGATTCTAAAAATCCATGCCGAATCTTCCCGAACCTATTCAGAACCTGATCAATGCCTTCCAGCGGTTGCCGGGTATTGGACCCAAAACCGCTTCACGGCTGACCTTCTTTCTCTTGCGTGGTTCGGATGATCTGCCCGAGAAATTGGCTGAAGCCTTGAGTTCCTTGCGGTCAGCTACCCATCTGTGCAAGGAATGTTTCAACATCACCCTCGCTGACCGGGAACTCTGTGAATTTTGTGCTGATCCCGCCCGCGATCCTGGAATTCTTTGTGTTGTCGAAGAACCCCTGGATGTTTTAATGTTGGAACGCACCGATGCGTTCCGGGGTCGGTATCATGTTCTTCACGGCGTCCTGTCTCCCATTGAGGGGATCGGCCCGGATGATTTGCGTTTGAAACCCCTCTTTGAAAGGGTAAAGGTCGGGAATGTGAAGGAAATCATCCTGGCAACCAACCCCAGCATGGAAGGCGACGCCACCGCTTTATATATCAAGCAGCAATTAGCTTCCGTTCCCGTCCGCATTACCCGCCTGGCGCGCGGTCTGCCGGTCGGCTCGGATCTGGAATTCGCAGATCAAAACACCCTGCTCCGGGCATTGGCAGGGCGCCAGGACATGTCTTAATCATTGAAGGAAACGAATCGTGTTTGATCTTCAACTCTACACTCTCAATCTCCACTCCGGTGAGGAATCGCCTGATCTTCCCGGTTTCCTGGCTCTTTCTGCGGATAAGCGTGCGTCTCGTATTCGCAAAGGAGACTCTCTTGTCTTAATGTTGAGCATGGGGAGTGACGCATCCTTACCCCCTGCTCTTTTGACTGAAATTCTATACAAATCAGCGGAAACCTTTTTTCATTCAGATGGTTCCATCACCTTCGGGATCCGCTCTGCCGTGGAGTATCTGAATAAATTCCTGGTTAATCACAATCTCAAAAGTTCCACCCCTGGTACACAGGTCGTTGGAATTCTCAACTTGGCTGTCGTGCACGATCAAATTATTTACATTGCACACGCCGGTCCAACCCATACCTTTTTCATTTCCCCTTCGGATTTTCAGGATTGCTACGATCCATCAAATCCAGATCGTGGATTGGGTATCAGCCAATCCGTCTCCCTCCGGTTCTTCCAGCAATCAGCCTCACCGGATAGTTTGGTGCTCTTCGCTCCCGATCCCCCTCCTGCATGGAATGAGAATTCTCTTGCCAACAGTGGCTCACTGGGTTTGGATGCGTTGCATCGCAGGCTGATCAACCAGGCAGGATCAGAACTTCGTGCAGCCACATTTCGTCTTGCCGAGGGTACGGGTCAACTTTTATGGCGTAAACTGGCATCATCTGCCCCTGCACAAATTATTGAACCTGCTCCTTCAGAAAAAACACAAGTCGCTCCGCAAAACGAGATTTCAAAACCCTCCCCTGATATTCAGGTTGAACAACCCTTGGTTGCTTCCGTTGTTCCTCTTACAGATGCAATTCCAGTCTTGGAACCGGTGGAAGAAGAAAAGGTCAGTGTCTCAGATTTTCATACCCGTCCGGGCACAGTTATTCCAAGGCATAGGGTCCAACCTCACTATATTCCCCCAAAAACAAAATCCGGGGGTTCGCTTCGGAAAAGGTTGGCAACCTGGTGGCTGGCAGGCAAAAGTTTCAAGAAAAAAGTGAATACAGGTGCCCAAAAGGTGACCTCCCGCGTGGCACCCGGCTTGAAAATCAAAACCCCTTCCCTTTCCACTTCGACAATGCTATTTATCGCCATCGCCATCCCTCTGGTGATCGTGACCATTGGCGCTACGGTCTACATCCAGCGCGGTCGTTCCGTCCGGCATCAATATTATCTGGAACAGGCACAGGAATTGGTTGCCTATGCCCAAAGTGAACCCGATAAGGCCATGCAGTTGATCTACTGGCAACAAGCTTTGGGATTCATCCTGCAGGCCGAAGATAATGGTAGCACCACGGATTCTCTAACCTTGCTCAACACCATTCAAACCAACCTGGATGCCATGCTTGGCATTTCAAGGGTTACTCTGGAACCTGCCTTGTTTGAAAGTCTGCCTTCTACGGTGGATATCACCAAAATTGTCAGTTCCTACGATGGCTTATACGCCTTGGATTCATCCGGAGGGCGCATTCTCCACTTCACTCGTAAAGACCAATACACCTTCCAGGTGGATTACAACTTCACCTGTGGTCCTGTAGGGGGCAACCTTTCCATCGGCCCGCTGGTCGATGTGATCGTCCTCCCCATTAACGATATCACCTTGGAACCGGATAAACCTTCGGGCGCTTCAGTTATGGGGATTGATGCGTCCGGTAATTTGCTCTATTGCGCCTCGGGGAAAAACCCCATTTCCAAATCCCTTCCTGCGCCCACCCTCGGTTGGGGCAAGATCCAGGCAATCACCATCAATGAGGAGAATTCGACCCTC
>JBGQAS010000386.1:0-2561 GCA_041494435.1 Anaerolineaceae bacterium
ATCTGCAGAGCAGTTATCGATAAGGCACTGAACATTTCCGAAGATTGGAATCCGATTATCGAGGACATTCTTGGCAGAAACTTATTTGTCTTGCCTGTAGGGGAAGAAGAACTTCATTTCCGTTACCATCACTTGTTCCGTGACTTTCTGCGGAACAAGATGAAAACCAATTTTCCATTCGAAACAGAAAAGATCTCTCTGGCGCTGGCAGAATATGACCAATCCATAGCGGAATGGGAAAAAGCCTACAATATTTATTCCGATTTGAAACGGCAGGACAAAATCGAGAATCTCGTTCAACTTTCCTCGACCGATCTTTTGAAGAGAGGACGGATTGATATTCTCGCAAAATGGATTGATGGCTTACCCAATTCGGTGATTGAGAAATCTGCAGGGTTGTTATCGATCCAAGGGGCTGTCCTTTATACAAACAATGATTTTGAAGGGGGAATAAAAGCTCTGGAGAAAGCTGAACATCTGTTGGATCACATTTCTAACAGCCCCCTTATAATCCAAACCCTCAATCGATTGGCAACTGCTTATAGGATGAAAGGCTCATATCAACAAGCGATTCAAACTTTGGAAAAAGTATTTAGAATTCCAAATAAAAGTGTTGAAATGGCTAATTTAAAAGCAGATTCGAATTTCATTCTAGGTGTCGCACAATACTTTGCAGGTGAACCAGAAGAGTCCCTCCTTTCCATGCAAAGGGCGCTCGATGCTTATATTGAATTGAAGGATTTATATACAACCTACAAAATTGAGGCGCAGATAGCCTCGGTATTGATGCACTTGGGGAGATATTCTCAATCTGAACAGGCCTTTGAAAAAGCATTGGAATATTGTTCGAGACTGGGCAACCTCTTCTGGCAGGCGACTATTTTGAATAGCTTGGGGATCCTTCGGCAATTATTAGGAGAATATGAACAATCCCTGAAAATGTTTGAAAAGTCTCTTGAATATGCTGAGATCACTAGGTCCAACCGTGAGAAAGCCTATACCCTGGCAAGTATCGGCGACCTGTATTTTGAAATTGGGGCTGTAAATGAAGCAGAAGAAGCCTATAGGCAATGTGAGCTGTTGATCCGGTCTTTTGATGATCAATATTTGTTGCGGTATCTTGACCTTGCCAGGGTATCATGCAAAAGAATCAGGGGCGATTTGTCATCAGCTTGGAAGGATAGTGAATCACTATTAACAATTGCAATCAACGCTCAAAATCTTTCGGAAACTAATCGTTGCCACCTTGAGAGAGGCATGATCCTGATCCAAATGGAAGAATATCAAAAAGCTTTGGATGAAGTGAAGGGTGCTTATTTGATTTTTAAGAAGGCCGGTTACAAAGTGGAAGATGTAAAAACAAGCCTGATCCTTCTTATCGCTTATTTTCAAATGGGTGATTTCGAAAAAGGGCGGGTCTTTTTAAACGAATTTGCTAAATCGCTAGAAAATTCTGAATTTAAAAAAATGGCTATTAGTGCCGCTTTTCAGGTTCGAGTTCCTCTCCTTGAAGTTTTACGAAAAACCAATGAGATGAAGACCGTAGAAACCTTAACGGAAAGAATTGAAGCATTTCAAAGAGGTTTGGTCCATCTTCGAGCAAGTTTAAAACCCAGTGCGATTGGTATCCCCATCTCTCCAATCCTGTTATCTGCAAGATGTTTTGGGAAAGTGGAAATTCGGATTAATAATGAAATTATTCCCAGCAGCAATTGGCAAGCTCAAGTTGCCAGGGATATGTTCTTATATTTATTATTGTTTCCAAGGGGTGGGACCAAAGAGCAATTAGGGGAATTATTTTGGCCAGGTTCAAATCAGTTGGAATTGAAGGTACGGTTTAAAAATGCGATGTATCGTTTGCGGAGGGTGGTGGGTGCCACAATGATCCAATTCAAGGATAATTTGTATTCCTTTAACCGGAAAATTGAACATGATGTGGACGTATTGACATTTCAATCCGAAATTTCTGACGGGGAACAATCCAAAGATTCCGAATCCCGCATCGAACATTTTGAGAACGCGATTGCAGTTTATTCAGGAGATTTCCTCCCTGATACCGATGTGGAATGGGCAAGTTCCGAACGTGAAATATTGAGCGAAAAATATTTACAAATTACCTGGGAAGTTGCGAAATATAAATATCAAACTAAACAGTACCAGGGAGCGGAGGAGCTTTGTCAAAAGATTTTAGATAAGGAAATTTATAATGATGATGCCGTCATGTTGATGATGAAAATATTGGCGAAAAGAAAAGATTTGAAAGGGATAAAGCGTAACTTTGAGAAATACAAAAAAAGAGTTGAGCATTCCCCTAATCTGCATGTAAGCAAAGAATTAGTTTCACTTTACGACGTTTTAACCAAATAGTTGCAATATATTAAGCCTAGCGTAGGGTTTTACTCCCAAAATGAGCCATTAATCCCGTTTTTTGAAGCCTGCTTTGAAGCCTCCTTGGTGATAAAGTAATAGAAATTCTATACAAGGAGTCAGTCATGAAAAGCATATTCAATCAAGTTACCAGTTACATTACAAAGTTAGACAGCACCAAGATCAAATTCATC
>JBGQAS010000173.1:0-5092 GCA_041494435.1 Anaerolineaceae bacterium
CGCAAGGACTACGATGACTACAACGGCAACAAGAACAAGAATAAGAGCATACTCTACCAAACCTTGACCTCTGCGAGCAAACATTGTTTATTCTCCTTTCTTAAGAATTTGTATTCTTTACTATTTATATCCATCTCTCCGTCCCGTTTACTTAACAGTTGTGCAAGGTACATTGCAAAATAGTTGCAAAAAGTATTATTTAAGGGATTTAAAAAGAAAGAGCACCAATTAACTGGTGCTCTTTCTTTTTTCTTAACTGAGCTTAGATTGCAGCGATGATATTGCTGAACACGGCACCGATGGTGGGGCCGAGCAAAGCCAGCACAACAATTACGACAACGGCGACAAGAACGAGAATAAGTGCATATTCAACCAAGCCTTGACCTTTTCTTATAAACATGTCTACCTCCTTGTAGATTTTTCTTTGTTTTATTATATCAAGATTAGCTCAAAACGAACTAACAGATCTGCAAAGGTTTACTAAGCTAACTTTAACTATCTGATTTTATAGCCCTTCACCTTTTTTGATGAACAGCTCATCCGGCGTGATACACATAATGTACCTTATCCTCGTAATTAAATAATATCGCTCACGTCTAAACCTCGCAAAACATTCAGTGTTGGAAAATATGGATAACAATTTCTTTATCCCTGTGCGTCTCTGCTTCTTCGCATTCAGCATTAAAATCTTTTCTATCTTAGTGTTATTGACAATGAATCCGACCGTCTACTGCGACAAAACACCATGATCTGAACCTCTTGAGACAGTGGTTGGCGGGGTAAATTTCGAATTAGGTCTACCCCCAGTATTTCTCGAGGAGGGCAAATGAAAGCCAAATTCCTGATTATCTCAGCGGTTTTCCTGATGATTGTCTTGAGTGCTAGTAGTTGTAACCCAACTGCTCCCAGCCCGATTGACCGGTATTCAAAGATAACCGGAGTCAAAGTAACTCCAGTCGAGGATCATTGGCTCCCCGTTATTGCAGAGGGATGGAGCCAGCCAGAACCGCTTCCTTCCCCTGTGAATACTGCTGGTGGAGAAGACAGCCCTTTCATCCTTCCAGATGGTCAAACGTTATATTTCTTTTTCACCCCCGATGTGAATATCCCTGTTGAAAAACAGATATCCGATGGTTTGACGGGTATTTGGTTTACAAATCAGACATCTTCGGGATGGTCTGAACCTGAACGTGTTTGGTTGGAAAGACCCAGCACACCTGCTCTGGATGGATGTGAATTTGTACTTGGAAATGTGATGTGGTTTTGCTCCATTCGCGCCGGCAACTATCGACAAATCGATTTCTACACCGCTCAAATGGTAGATGGTTTTTGGACCAACTGGCATAATCTTGGAAAACCCATCAACGGCGATTACCAAGTGGGAGAAATGACGATTACTTCAGATGGTTTGGATCTTTATTTTGCATCGAATCGACCGGGGGGATTTGGAGGTTATGACCTTTGGGTTTCTCACAAGACCAATGAAGGCTGGGGTGAACCTGAAAACCTGAGTGCAACCGTGAACAGCGAAAATGATGAGAACCATCCCTTCGTGACCGTTGATGGACAGGAACTTTGGTTTGACGGGCTCAGCATATCGGGACATGTAGGACCAGCTGTTTTCCGTTCACAGAAACAGCCAGATGGAACCTGGGGAATTGCCCAGGAAATTGTTTCGACTTTTGCCGGAGAACCAGCGCTTAGCGGAGATGGACAAATTTTATATTTTGTCCATGCGTACTATCCACAAGACTTAAGCCAGATGCTTGAAGCGGATATCTACGTTTCTCTTCGTTTGCCGTAAACGAAGACTAAAACACATTCCATGAGCGCCGTGCAAATTCTCATGAACTATCAAGCTCTCATTCAACGTGCTAACCCACAGCTGGAGATTCGTGATGTGGAATTCAATCGTGAAGGCATGGTGAATGATGTAATCATAATTAACCATGAACATGTCTTCCGCTTCTTACGGAATGCTGCCGATCAAGAAGATCTAAGTCATGAAGTGAAGGCTATCAATTTCATCTTTCCTTACCTGAACTTGCCCCTTCCCAAAATAAATTTCTGCTCAGAAGAAATGATCAGTTACCCGTTCATCACTGGGGTACCCCTGACCAACCTCGTGGTACTCCAACTCTATGAACCCGAAGTGAATTTCCTGGCTGGCGAATTAGGTCGTGGGATGCATGAACTTCACCATATCCCCATTATGAATGCCAAGAAACATGGGCTTCGAAATTCCCCCACCCTCGTGCAGGGAGCAGATGGCTGGAGAACTTTTTTCTCTGCAGCAAGGGACATCCTTTTGCCCCAAATGGGTGAAATCCGAAAGAAAGAATTCCTGGAACTTGCCAAATATGCTCAAGATCCTGATTTTTTGAAATTCACTCCATCCGTGATCCATGGAGATATTTGCAGCGACCATATCCTGGTGGATTCTGTCAATGCCAGGATCACTGGGATCATCGATTGGGGGACTGCCAGTTTGGGCGATCCAGCAAGCGATTATGTCGGGATTGCTTTCGAGTTGGGGGAAGATTTTCTGCATCGCATGGAGAAGACAGATCCGGATATTCCAGCCATGATAGAAAAAATCCGGTTCTGGGTCCGCACGATGAATTGGCAAATTCTTCTCAAATACCATCAAACAAACGACCCAGCCTGGATGAATTGCGTTCATCCCTATAACCGCGACCTTCTTCCGGTCGGTTCCGGCTGGAAAAGGTAATTTCTTACCCTGGTTTTGGTTTTAAAACAGGCTATCGAAGAACCGGAGTTCTTCGATAGTCGTATCAAGGAGGAGAGAGAAGTTGGTGCTTTAGGTTCGTTCGCTGTTTCCAGCTTGCCGTTCCTGCTACAGCAACCATTTAGGATATATTCTATCCTTTTTGTATTATATATCCTCTCTCTCAAAAGTCAAGAGTTTGTTAAGGTTCTGACATTTCGCATACAAAACGACGAGCAGTCGAAAGACCGCTCGTCGTTCATGGTTTTCTAACTTTGGTGTAGTTCTTATCTGCCGTAACCGCGACCTTCGATGTAGTCTTCCATATCCTTAATCTTGCCTTCTTGGTCCGTGATAAGGGCTTTGACTATATCCCCGATGGAGATCAATCCGGCCAGTTTGCCATTTTCCACAACCGGGAGGTGGCGAATGTGCTTGTCCGTCATCATGCCCATGCACTCTTCCACCGATTGATCCATACCGGCGTAGATCAAGGTGCGGGTCATCAGCTTATCGACGGGATAAAGATCAACGCAACCTTCCAGCGTTGTGCGGCGGGCGTAATCCCGTTCGGAAAAGATGCCCTTGATCTTCTCGCCTTCCATAACCAGTACTGCACCGATTTCTTTGTCCGACATCACCTTCAACGCTTCCTGAACCGTCATTGAAGGGGTCACTGAATGGACCTGATTGCCTTTATTCTTGAGGATCTGACGTACCGTGATCATTAACTGCCTCCTGTTAGAAATAATCGACCGAAGCTAACGATAAAGGTAATATTGATTGTAGCCAATATTTACCTTACTGCCAATCCTTCAATTGTCAATTGATAAAGCTCTAATCAAACCTCAAGTGAACCTTGAGCAACAGTTACCGCCTGCCCTTGGATGAAAACCCTGTCTTTGCCCAAACGCACTTTCAGGATCCCACCTCGTTCCGAAGCCTGGTAGGCTTTCATTTCCTTCTTTCCCAATTTCTGGCTCCAATAGGGGGTGAGGACACAATGTGCTGAACCGGTGACCGGATCTTCATTGATACCCACAACAGGGGCGAAAAAGCGGGACACAAAATCGAAGCCGCGAGTTTCCGCTTTGCTTGTGACGATGACCTCATGTTTGGTGGCTTCCAGCAGGCTGGCGAAATCCGGCTGTACTCCGCGAACAGCGGATTCACTTTCCAGTTCTATCAGGATCTTATTCTCTTGGCGGGAGGCAACCCCCGAATGGATCCCCAGGGCAGCATACACATCCCCTGGAAGAAACTCCGGCAAGGGTGGTTGTGAAGGAAAATCCAGCTCGACCCAATCTCCCTTGAGGTTAGCCTTCAACAGCCCCGATTGGGTGTGAAACTGGATGGTTGTTTCCTCAGTTACCTCGTTTGTTTCATATAGTATATGTGCGCTTGCCAGGGTAGCATGTCCGCATAGTTCCACTTCCACCTTGGGGGTGAACCAACGCAACCTATACCCTTCCCCTTCGGGTAACAAAAAGGCAGTTTCTGAGAGATTCATTTCCGCCGCAATGGATTGCATCCAAGCGGCAGGGTTTTTGGATTTCAGTATGCAGACCGCAGCGGGATTTCCAGCAAAAGATTTGCCCGTGAATGCATCCACGTGGTATATTTTTTCATTCATTCATCCCTCCTCGAAAGCACCGATTTTAATCTTGAGTAAAATGGATTATACAACCCATGAAAACCATTGCTGTTGCCTCCAATAACCCTGTAAAGATTCAGGCTGTTTTAGATGGATTCAAGTTCATTTCTCCCAAGGAAGAATGGAGGGCTATCTCTGTTGAAGTGCCTTCAGGTGTGAGCCATCAACCGATGACAGATGCCGAGACGCTCTCCGGTGCCACGAACCGGGCACGCAATGCTCAAAAGGCTCATCCTGACGCTGATTATTGGGCGGGGATCGAAGGGGGTGTCGAAGATCTGAACGGGGAGATGTTTGCCTTTGCCTGGGTGGCAGTGATCTCTCAATCCCTGACCGGTCATGCCCGCTCCGGGAGTTTCATTATCCCGCCTTCCGTAGCCAAGCTTGTCCGCGAGGGTAAGGAACTGGGGGATGCGGATGACATCATTTTTGGGCGCGAAAACTCCAAGCAAAAGAATGGCGCTATTGGTTTGTTGACAGATGATGCCATCGACCGTAAGTCGCTATACGAGCATGCCGTTGTACTGGCACTCGTCCCTTTCAAGAACCCGCGCCTGTATCCGAGGTAACACGCAAATGCCTGGAAAGGTGGGAATAGAATAATGATAAGGTTTAAGAATGTCTGAACTGGATTCAGCCCGGCGTTTGATCGCCCGCGGAAAATCGGAGCAGGCAGCCCGGCTGCTGGCTGAGCTGATCGCCGAGCACCC
>JBGQAS010000029.1:0-11030 GCA_041494435.1 Anaerolineaceae bacterium
CTTAGCTTCAGTCATAGGTCGGAATACCATTTTCTCTACAATAGAAATACATTTTGGGACTCATCCAGCGAGTCCTTAGAAATCTGAAATGATCTCCTGATGCAGTAGCCGCGAGATGGGTAAAATTCTTTCCCATTATCTCATCACTTCGAAAAAAGCGCTGCTCGATAAATCTTTGTTTCAACGTGTTCTTGGTTGTAAATTGAAAAAGGCGGGTTCTCAACCCGCCTTGCCAGGACCAAATGTACTAATACGAACTGTTTGAGTGCGAGATTTCCAATTCGTTCACACGGATGAACGCGGGCACGATTAGTGCTGTGGGGTTGCGCCCGCCATAACTCTCGGAAACGTTATACGGCACGGTTAGCTTGGATAGCCACGCTATCTTGTCTCCGTAAATATCCTGCATACTCTGGGTGATGCGCACATTGTAAGGCACTTCCACGGAGCCATCTTTTTTGAGTAGCAAAGCCCCGAAGCGGGAACTACCCGTGATCATTCCCTTGGAGGGATTCACCAGGTTGAAGTAATGCAAATAGGGGAAGTATAGTAAGTCGTTATCCCGTGGTTGGCTCATCAGGTCTTCAATGTTCTTTACCTTGTGGGTACCACCCTCGATCACCAGGCTCTTGTGAGTGACACTGTGCCCGGTGGGTTTCGCACCGAATTCGTCTGCGTCGTCCTGCGTCCAGGCGAATCCCTGGAATATGCCATTTTTGAAAATGGGGAAAGGTTTGCGTTCGATGCCGGCCAGGTCTCTCTTGAAGGGGAAAGTTTCCAACCGGGTGGGATCATCCATCAGGGTGAATTTTTCTGAGAACACCTTTTTTCCCACATTCTCATCCGAAAGGAAACAGAATCCACGTTTCATCATCCCACCGTCGAAACCGATCCAGTTCATGTAGCGCACAATTTCGGCTGTGGCCGCAGCGGCGAATACGATGTCATACTTCCCCAACGGGATTTGGCGGGGAGTATCGTGTTGGTAATGTTTCAGTAAGAAAGCCAGGTCCTTATGCAGCACCAGGGGATCCAGTTCAGATTTCTTCTGCGCTGATTGTTCGGCGGTGAGCTCCCATTTCAGCTTGGAATGTGAAAGCACCGCCGTTACCTGGCAGTCTGAGGTTTTGAAGTACTGGCAGTAGTCCGATAGGGTATTGATCTGGGCAATGGTGTTGGCACCGTTTGAAAAAATTCCCGAAAGGCGGATGTCTTTATCTTCCATTCGCACAGAAACAGTGTTGAAATATTTCAATTTTTCGGAATTCGTCATTTCCAGCAAGGCAGGGTCGTATCCGTCTTCATCGATGAAAGTTTCCTTGAATTCGGGGATGGTGGGTTCGTAGTTCAAGGCTTGGGCAAATTTGGCCATCTCTGCTGCCGTATCGATGGCTTTCTTCATGTCCGCGATCTGGTTAAAGTCGGTGACCATCATGTAGGTGGCGCGCTTGCGACCCACCTGTGCCGTGATCTCCAACGCGATCAAGTGCTCATTGGTGTTCAGCGAGATTGCCGAGTTGGCAAAGCGCATCAGGTGGCTGTCTTCCTCATGAAAGAAAATGGATACGGTGTGCCCTCTTTTCAGAGCATACTTGCGCAGGTCGGTGAGGGTTTGCAAGATTCGTTCTTTCATGGCTATTCTCCAATCCTGACATTGTCGAAGCGGCAAACCGGTACGCCGTGACCCAGTTGCATGATCTGGCTGGGCTGCCCCTTCCCGCAGTTGTTCACGAAACGCACTTCCCAGGTGGATTTATCCCCCACTGCGACCAGTGAATTCCAAAACTTAACCGTATCGCCCTTATAGGTGGGGTTCTTGACCACGTTCTTGATCTTTCCGTCTTCCACCAGCCAGCCAATCTCGGTGGCAAAATGGAATTGCTCACGGTTGGAACCGATGGACCAACTCTTGTCCCCATCCAGGACGATGCCCTTTTCGGTATTTTTCACAATATCCTCAAAAGTGCCATCGGTCCCAGGATCGATATTGATATTGGTCATGCGTTCGATGGGCACCCGGTAGAACGAAGATGCCCGGTTGCATCCGCCGCTGCCCTGGAAGATCTGTTTCTTGGCCATCGCATTGGCTTCTTCAACCATCTGCCTGCCCGTGATGGCGCCCACCAGCAAGCCGTGGTCAATGAGCAGGTTGTTCTGCGCGGGGACTCCGTCGTCGTCAAAACCGAAGCTGCCAGGGGAATTTACCAAAGTGGCATCTGCCCGAGCGGTGAGTTTATCCGAACCGTATTTCAACTTCCCAAAATCCTGAAGAGTGACAAAGGATCCACCAGCGAAAGCTAGCTCATACCCTAAAATGCGGTCCAGTTCCAGGGCATGCCCGATGGTTTCATGAGTTTGCAGGTACATGATGGAAGGTTTCAGGATCACAGACCGGTCATCGGTGGGGCATACCGGCGCCGCCACCACTTGTTTCATTTCATCTACGATACGTTCAGCATTTTCTGTATAAACCTGCTCATCGATGGATTCCCATCCTCGGGTGGGCATACCGCGCTGGTTCAATTTGAATTTTCGTTCATGGTTGGCTCCCTGGTCGTCGACTCCATTCACTTGCATCAGGGAGAAAACTTCTGTGATCTTCTTGTCGATCTGGCTCCCTTCGGAGTCCAGAAAAATGATATTCTTGCGCACAAAGGTCAGGTCGCACATCCGCTGAGTAACGCCTTCCTTGTTCAGCTTGGCGTCCATGGATTTAAGGAAATTCACTTTGTCGGTCAGGGGCACATCGAAAGGATCGATTTTGCATGGGCTGGTGAATTCGGCCTGGATGGCGTCTTTTTCTGCCAGCCGGATCGGAAAGGTGACCCTTTCGGCTGCCGCTTTGGCATTATCGAATGCCATGTCGTAGAGAGCAGCCAGGTTACTCAAATCTGAGGAGGCGGAGAAGCCCCAGGCTCCCTTGTACAGCACTCGTATGCCAATCCCACTTTCGCGGGCAAAGGTGGTGTCTTTCAGGTTGCCGTTCCACATGATCAGGTAATTCGTCTCTTCGTAGGGATACCAGCGGGTATCCACGTATGCCGCCCCCTTGGCTTTAATCCGCTCGATTTGTTGCTTGATCTTGCTTAGCATAGAGGAACCTCCAGGATGAGCTAGGTTTAATGTCTTCTCATAAAGTGCTATTTCTTGCAAAAAGCTTATTGATTATACTTGTCTTGGAAACAAGCCGAATCCTTCACAAGCATGGTTTCAATTTTGTTTAGTGAACGATAACGTGAGGTACCGTTGAGAATTCTCTTCATCAAAGAGATCACGAATCAAATTTGGAATCGGATCATCCAAAACTATAACCAATGCATTCCAAATAACGGATTAGAGGGAATATGCCAAGTGCTCAAAGCCGATTGTTGAGCTCGATTTTGACCTACGTGATGCCGGGTGGCAGGCAAAAAATGACCATCCAGGAGAGGCGCTTGCGCACCGACCAGCAGGCGGAACGATTTATCCATGCTCCCCGCGGAGATAGGTTGGAAAAAATCACCTTTGGTTCCCTGCGTGCTGAATGGCATGTTCCAAAAAACATATCGAGTGATCGAACGATCCTTTATTTGCATGGGGGAGCTTACACTTTTTGTTCGCCAGCCACTCACCGCGGACTGGCAGGGCGGATTGCGCTTGCCAGCAACGCCCGGGTGTTGGCGATTGCCTATCGCCTTGCTCCGGAATATCCCTTCCCGGCAGCTCTCGAAGATTCCCTCGCTTCATGGCATTATCTTCTCGATCAGGGGGTATCTCCGAAAAACCTGGTCATCGCAGGTGATTCCGCAGGAGGAGGTCTGACGATGGCAACTGCCATCAGTCTTAGAGATAAAAGAGAAGAGTTGCCTTCAGCACTCGTGCTGCTTTCTCCCTGGGTGGACCTCGTAGCTTCAAAAGAATTCGCCAAGCCATATGCTGGAGACCAGGATCCCGCCAATCCTCTGATCTCCCCCCTCTACGCCAAACTTCAGAGACTGCCACCTACCCTCATCCAAGCCGGTGGTGCTGAATCTCTCCTGCGCGACTCCCAGCAATTGAATGAAAAAATGCAAGCTGCAAAAGTGGACGTCCGTTTCTCGGTTTATAAAGGCATGAACCATGTGTTCCAGGCATTTGCCCCTTTGGTGCCCGAATCCAGGCAAGCCATTGTAGAGATAGGGAAATTCGTTCAGAACCGATTGGTTTAAACCTCTTAGAATACGCTGACAAAGAAAGTATTGAAATTAATAACGAGCGTGCTATTCTATTTTCGACTAAATGGTTAGGATTTTATTGTCAAGAAAGGAAGGTAAGAATGGCGCGTGTAATTCATTTCGAGATTCCGGCGAAAAATCTGAAAAAACAGCGGGAATTTTATTCCAAAGTATTTACAGAATGGAAAATGGAAAAAGCGGATATGCCCGAGGAATATTGGTTGATCTCCACGGGTGACAAGGAAAAACCGGGCATTGATGGTGCGTTCTATGACGGGATCAGTGGTTTTGGCCTAAAGGGAACAGTTAACACTATCGACGTGGCTGACCTGAATGCCACTTTGAAAAGGGTGGCCGCTGCCGGTGGCAAAGCTCTAACTGAAAAGATGCCCATCCCCGGTGTGGGTATGCTTGCTTACTGCGTCGATCCGGAAGGAACAGTTTTTGGTGTGATGCAGGCAGAACGCAAGCCTTTGGACCCCGCGCAAGCTGAATGGATTCCATAAAAAGGGAATCTACTAGCAAAACATACTTGGAAAATCAATCATTCACTAGGGAGTAGAGGGCAACCCATGGGTTGCCCTCTTTAGATTTAACATTTCTCCTGAGTTATTGGAATTTTGATTTTGTTGGTATCGGCCAATTCATCCACAATTGCCTGCCAGCCAAATAGTTGGCTGAAAACGATGGTCCGGTTCCCGGAATCGAGGGGGATGATCTCTTGCTCTTTCAAGAGTCGGCATACATCTGATGTTAATCCTGCAGAATTGCTGAATAACCTGTAGAGTGCATGGGGATCGTCATCACCGGCGATGCGGTTTATGGAAATCTTACCGCAACCCAGGCAATGATGGATCAGCATCAGTTCTCCCTGGATCGACCGTCCATATTTTTTCGGTGTATGTTTCAACGTCAACCCGATGGGTGCCATCTTGGAATGGCATTCTGCCAAGCGGTCGCCGGGAGTTTTCAAGTCCACGTGACGTGAGAAGAGGCACCACGGGCAATGGTTCCGGTTATTTACTCCACTGGATTCCCTGCTGGTGGGGATATACCGTTTACAGTTGATACAGCGGAATTCTTCCTCACGTGGATCATGTACCCTGCGGGGATGCTCGGGCTCGTGAGGTGCAGTCCTTGTGGGTTTGTTATGCAATTTTTCATAAGAAGGCGCGTCCCATTCATCGTCGATCAGGCGCTGCCATTGAGTTTGTTTGTTCATTCTTGCCTCGGTTAACAAAAAAAGCCAGCCATGAGAAAATCCCATGGCTGGCGGAGTCATACGAACAAGGATATAGGTTGAAATGGAATGGGGTGATTACCCCACGTACTTATCCTTAAATGCAAACCACGGGCATGAGTGCGCCCGTGGTCGGATTAGTTTAACCCAAAAACTATAGTTCAAAAATCAAATTTCGAGCGAACCCACGTAGTGTTATGAAGGACAAGGACCGAAGCTGAATTAAACACACAATCTCCTTTTCAAATTGACAACGGGCTCTATTACACCTGATAAATCTGAACTTGTCAAGAATCATCTTACTTGATTATCACTTCCAAGGGAACTTTTCCCAAAGGTAAAGCGTATAATCCCGGTATCAAAATAATTAGCGATTACCCCAGGAGTGAAAATGAGAAAGTCTTTAGGATTGTTTTGCCTGGTTTTGTTCTTGGCAGGTTGCAATAACTTATTCGGGCGGGTTTCCACACCTCAAACTCCCACCACCCCGCCCATAACTCCCTTAACCCTCGATCAATTGGAAAACTATACGTACCTGGCACCGCAATATAACCGCGTTGCATCGCTTAAGGATGGCACATTCGAAACCGGCACGGGAGCGGATATTTTCTTCGCTTCGTTGCTGCCTTCATCGATGACCGTCCGCTCATCAATTCCTTGACCATTTCCGATGGCAAAATCATTTTGTCGGCAACGATACACAAACTCACTGATCCCATGGTTAATCCCACATTAAAGGTGTCAGAAACTTACGTGTTTCCCAAGACTTTGGGAACAACAAACCTTGTCCTGACCCATTTCATCTCCTCCACACCTGATGGCTTTGAACGAAGCATCATCATAGAGAGTCCCAAAAATGGGGACCAGGTCTCAGGATCTATTCAATTGCAAGGAAGAATGCCCATTGGTCCTTTTGAAAATACCGTAGCATTTCGTATTTACGGTAGCTCTGGGAACGAGTTGGTTGCGGGACCTTTCATGGTCAATTCCGATGGGGCAGGCGGACCTGCAACCTTCGACGCTCCGATTGACATTTCTACCCTACCGAAGGGGATCGTCATCCGGCTTGAGCTGGTTGATGCCAGCATGGCTGATGGTTCCACCATTGCGCTAGATTCAGTAGAGTTGGTCACCAAATAATTTTTCTTTAAGAATTTTCCATAAAAAAAGTAGGGACACGGTATGCTGTGTCCCTACTAATATTTTAATTCAGTCTTATTCCTCGACTAACCCTTCCCAAGGGTATTTCTCAGTCCCCTTGGCAGCTGCGCGGATCTTGAGGTCGTCCGAATAAAAGCCGCGCCGTCCTTCAGGGATGAGGGATGCGATCGCGCGCATAATGGCGTTACCAATCTCATCCAGTTGCTGGCGCATATTACCCCGGGGGTTCAGGCAAAAAGGTCCGATGGGTTTACCGATGCGAACATCCACTCTGGCACGCTTGCGGGGATTCAAGGGGAACATACCCAACAACCCGTCAAACCCGATGGGGATGATGGGCGCGTTGGCTCGGGCAGCCACCAGGGCTGCTCCCGGGCGGGGTGGGCGCAACACCGTTGCCCAGTTCCCGCCTTCAGGGAAGATGGATAGGATGCCTTTTTGGTTGAGAATTTGTTCCCCGGCCAGCAGTGCCTCGCGGGATGAACCTCCCCGCCGGACTCTGAGCACCCCCCACAACTTCGGGAACAGGGTGCTCCACCCAGGAGCTCCGGGGTTACGCAGGCCGCTGAAGAACTCCAGGGGTTCGTCCGTGATCCCGATCAGCGCCACCGGGTCCAGGAAGCTGAAATGGTTTGCCACCACCAGTGCCGGACCTTCTTTGGGCAGGTTTTCGCGTCCTTCCACGTGCAAGTCGCTGAACGCAGAAAATGCAGTCCGAATTCCGCCGCGCAAAAGCCAGCGGATGAACCTGCGGCGGGGATAATGGATCAGGACTTCATCGGGCATTTTGCTATTTTACTTCAACTACTTTTTCCACCCGGCGCCATTCCTTTACCCGCAGGACCAGGAACAGCCCAGCCAGGAGAAAGAGGATCATCACGGTGACGGCCAACCGTTGGCCCGATTGTTCCGCGGGTCCTGCTGCCAACCCAGTGGATGTATAGAAATTGGTCAACCAGACAACGATGATCCCATACAATGTGGGACCGATAAAGTTAGAGATTTGGCTGGCAAGAGAAAACAGCCCGTAAAACTCGGTGGCTTGTTCTTCGGGCGCCAGGTGACCTACCGTGGTACGGGCGCTCACTTGTACAGCAGTTAATGAAAAACCAGCCAGGGCGCCAATGACATAGAAAATGGTCAGGGATTGAACCACATAGAGGAGAGACAGCGTAATGATCATAGCCAGGAGGGAAATGACCATGGTTGTTCTGCCCCCGATGCGGTCATAAACCTTGCCAAACAAGAATGCCCCACCCACTGAAGTGATCTGTACGATGATCATGAAAATGATCAACTGGGTCTGGGTCAATCCGAACAGGACAGCTCCAATGATGGCGGCGAAATCCAGGGCGATCATGATGCCATTGTTGAAGATCAGGAAAGAGAGCAGGAAGCGCATGAAGCTTTTGTACGCCCTTGCATTCTTGAAGGTGGTGGCGAGTCTTTTAAGTGAAAGGGTGAAGTAGGTTTGTCCCTTGGGCAGGGGGCGGGGTTGAGTCCGTTCCCGCAGGAAGAGGAAGATGGGCAGGGTGGAAACGGCATAAAAGACGGCGGTGATCAGGAAAGCTGTGCGGATGATGAAGGTTCCCTTTACTCCGAGGATTAATCCCAGCACAATGAGAAGACAGACGATCCCGCCGGTGGATCCCACTGCCCAGCCGGTACCGGAAACATGCCCCATTTCTTCCGAGGTGGCAATTTCAGGTAGAAGGGCATTGTAGAAAACTTGGCCGGAGCGATAGCCAATTTCTGCCAGGATAAAGAACAGCATCCCGGTGAAAACGTCTCCAGGTTGAACAAAAAAGAGACACGCTGTGAAGATGCAAGCCATGGCGGTGAAAATTGCCAGCATGCGTTTCTTCGTGGAGGAATAATCAGCCAGGGCGCCCAATACTGGAGAAAGCAAGGCAACCACCAGCATGGCAATCCCGATGGAAATCCCCCACAAACGTGACCCTTCTGCTCCTCCCACCACTTGCTGCTTGAAATAAGCTGAATAAACTGCCAATAAAACCACCGCAGCGTAAGCTGAATTTCCGAAGTCGTACATGTACCAACTCCATCGTTCTCGACGGGTAGCACGCATGCGTTTTGTCAGGGTGGGATCGAGCGGGTTCTCCAGGATGTTTGCCATAAGTCTCTCCAAGAAATTTTATGGTTGCGAAAAAACGCAATTCAAAATTATAACCCCCAACGCTTCGGAAAGATGCCACACCTTGCATGAAAGACAGATGCTCGCAAAGGACTTGAAATGGTTATAATAATTTCTAGGAGGAAAAAATGTCGCGAATCTCACTTATCCTTCTAGTATCTATCGTGATTCTGGCTTCCTGCACAACCCCTCCGGTTGCAACCCAGGTAAACATCAGCCAGGTACAAACGGATGCGGTAGCGACCTACCAGGCTGGTTTGCCCGTTATTCCCCCTGTTGCCTTACCAACGCTGATACCCACTGCCGGGAATACAAGCACGCCCATCCCGCCAACTCCCACTGTCACCTCAACCCTGCAACCCACTTCAACGCAGATTATCCCCTCCACGTCTTCGGATGGGATCCAGTATTATGCCGGTGATCACGCCAAATATTCCAGCCAAACCCCTGCTGACTGGCCTATCCTCAACCCGGCTGAGGAGATTGTTGTCTCGTGGACCTTCCTGAATAACGGTTCGACTACCTGGGATTCGGGCTACAACATCCAATGGGTTGGCGGGGACCAAGTCTGGGGGATCACCGAGACCCACTTGATGAGCATCGTCGAACCCGGTGAGACCGGTTCCGCAGCCATCTACATATTCGCCCCGGAAACCAAGGGGAACTTCATTACTTATTGGGCCTTATTCAACCCGGATGGTGACAAAATCTTCCAGGTTTATTTTGCATTTGTAGTTAGATAGCCAAAGGTCAAATGACGTGCTGATCCGCCAATAATCTTATTGGCGGATTTTTTCCATACAACTTATTTCAAGCACATTCATACATTCTGTTGTCAAAGTATGGTCGCCAATAATCAAAAATCACCAAGAAAGAGGGAGGCAGTATTTTTCAATTTGTGATAAAAAAGGCAAACCATTGTTTTTCGAGAAAGTTGGGAAAATGATAAGTAAGGTTGAGGACTTGATTTCTCTGTTGGAAAAGGATGGCTATCGTGGTCAGGTGGTATCGGTTAGCCATATTCAGGACTTGCGCAATGATATCGTGGGACGCAAAGAGAAGCACCTTTTTGATCCCGATTTTTATAAGGAAAGGTTGACCTTTTTCACCTTCCAAGTTCCTGATACTCTGAAAGAAGCCAAATCTCTCATTATTGTGGCCATCCCTAGCGCACAGACACCATTGAAATTTCATTGGGCTGGAAAAACAATCAATTTGATCCTTCCGCCAACTTATCGGGGTTACAACAAAAATATCAAAAATATGGGTGAATATTTGGAAAAATTGCTTGCTTCAGAGGGCTACCGCGTTGCTCCCGCAAGACTACCACAGAAATTGCTGACGGTCCGCAGCGGGCTGGCAGAATATGGACGGAACAATATCACCTACATCTCCGGGCTGGGAAGCTTTTACCAACCGACGGTATTCTTTTCAGACTTGCCTGTTGAAGATGATCAATGGATGGAGCCACGCATGATGGCAAAGTGCGAGTCTTGCAAAGCTTGCCTGAATAAATGTCCGACCGGCGCAATTGCCGAAGATCGGTTCCTGTTGCACGCTGAACGCTGCCTGGTGTTTCACAACGAAAGATCGGCAAGTTTGCCTTTTCCCGAGTGGATCAATCCAGGAGTCCATAACAGCATTATGGGTTGCATGCTCTGCCAGGAGAACTGCCCCGAAGACAAACCTTTCCTTGATTGGTTTGAAGGAGGAGAAGAATTCAGTGAGGAAGAGACTACTTTGCTCCTGAGCGGGATCGAAAAGAAGCTTTTGCCAAAGAATACCTATCAAAAATTGGAACGGTTGGAACTACTCGATGATCTTGATAAGTTGCCTCGAAATTTGAGTGTTTTTATTCGGAACATTCTATAATTACGAATTCTCCTGCGAAGGAAAGCAAAGGAATGCTAATAATAAATTTTAGAATAACTTTGCATTGGAAACTTAAGTTAATTACTTTCGTATATTTCATTATCTGAAGGCTTTCTTATGGAAAATACCCCCAACACTACCCCCTTGCCCAAGAATTGGGCGCAACGCTTCTTTATTATTTGGACTGGTCAGGCGTTTTCACTTGTTGGTAGCGCCTTGGTTCAATTTGCCTTGGTTTGGTACCTTACCCGTACCACCGGGTCTGGCACCATTCTCGCCACGGCTACTTTGGTGGCGCTTCTCCCGCAGATCTTCCTGGCACCTTTTGCCGGCGCCCTGGTGGACCGCTTCAGCCGACGCTGGGTGATGATCATTGCTGACAGCAGCATTGCCCTTTTCACCATTGGTC
>JBGQAS010000365.1:0-2758 GCA_041494435.1 Anaerolineaceae bacterium
GTGATCGATTCCACCGGGAACTGCAAATCGGGTGGATCGTTTGTCATGGCTGAGATTTATTGGAAGGAAACAGCGGCTGCCATCCGTTCAGCTACTGGTATGGATATGACCGTCGAGCGTTTGAAACTGATCGGGGAAAGAATTTACAACCTGATGCGCTGCTACAACGCAATGCATGGGATCACCCGTGAGGATGATGTTCTTCCCTGGAGATTTACCCGCGTGCCCTCAACTTCCGGTAATGCCAAAGGTAGTGTTTGCCACCTAGATGTGATGCTGCCTGATTACTTTCGCCTGCGCGGTTGGGACCTGGCAACCGGGTTGCCTGGGCACGAGATCCTGGAAAAGCTGGGCTTGGAAAAAGAAGGGCAAAAGATGAATGCTACTCTTTCTTCCGGGGAAAGCCAGGCAGTTTATCAGAAACTGGGATGGTCACCACCTTACACTGGACCGGAGATCGATAGTCTATGATCAAAGTTAATGTGAGGTATTTCAATATCCTTGCAGCATATGCGGGCACCCGCAAGCAAAGCGTTGAGCTAAAGGAAGGGACGACCATCTTCGACCTCATCCTTAAGATATCCCAAAGTAATTCTTCCGCTTTTCAAGAGGTAGTGTTACAGGATGGCTCGCCCAGTCCACATTTGCGTGTGTTCAGAAACGATCAACTCGTGAACCCCGATTTCTTTAATACTACTCTTCTGGAAAGCGATGAAATCCTTCTATTCCCAGCTGTGGCAGGAGGTGATCATCTTTCATTTCTATTTATTTCAAGGTTTCTAAAGGAAATATAGCAAGGGGGCAGGGGTGACAAAATCGTCTGTACATCAAAAGAACAAGGAGCGCGGGATGGCTGGCACTATCATATTACCCTCATGGTTGATTACCAGCGGCAAAGAGCTGCCCAGACGTAACTGGGGGGTGCGTGTGCAAGGTGGCAGCATCACCGACGTAGCGCCCACCGAAAAACTGGTCCAGGATTATCCTCAGGACCGGGCAATCCACGCTGAAAACCAGGTTCTCTCTCCTGGTTTTGTGAACACTCATACCCATCTATATGGAGTGCTGGCTCATGGCATCCCATTGGACCGGGCTCCTTCAGGGTTCTGGCCTTTCCTGGCTGATTTTTGGTGGCCCCGCGTGGAAGACCGCATGGACCATGAGATGATCAGAGCTGCCACTGATTGGCAATGCCTGGCGATGACCCAAAGTGGAGTCACCAGTTTCTATGATTGTCTCGAGGCTCCGAATTCAGTCCCTGGCTCCCTGGAAGTCGAAGCTGAGATTGTAGAAAAATATGGATTGCGAGCCATTCTTTCTTTCGAAGCCACGGAGAGAATAAGTATCGATAATGGGTTGCTGGGTTTGCAGGAAAACTACAATTTCACTTCCCGTCGGCAATCCCAGGGTGGAATGATCCAGGGGATGATGTGCTTTCACACGACCTTCACGTGCAGCGAAGAATTCATCCAGAGGGCTTTCCGCATGGCAAACAAATTAGGGTGCCAAATGCACATGCATGTATCGGAAGGCACGTATGAACCCGATCGTATGTTGGAAAAGAATCAAATGCGTACGATGGAGTTCTACGATCACATCGGTGTATTGAGTTCCAATACACTGGCATCTCAGTGCGTTCAAATCAATGACAATGAAATCGGATTGATCGCAGAACGGGATGTACATGTCTCCCACATGCCGCTTTCAAACTGCGAGGTAGGTGGCGGGATTGCTCCAATCCCTCAACTTTGCGCGACTGGTGTGACGGTGGGCTTGGGCTCCGATGGCTATATCGATAATTTTTTCGCGGTGATGCGTGGAGCTTTTCTCATCCACAAAGCTAATCAACGCGACCCGCGCTTGATGCCAGCCGGCCTGGTGTATTACCTCGCAACTGAAGGAGGCGCCCGGACCCTCAACCTGGAAAAGGTTGGAAGGATCGGGGCAGGTTGGAAAGCTGACCTTCAATTGATCGATGCGAATTTCCCCACCCCTGCTGCGGATTGGAACTTATACGATCAGCTCATCCTTTACCGCGACCCACAGCATGTGCGCATGGTGATGGTCGATGGGAGGATCGTTCTGGAAAACGGTAGGTCAAAGACAGGGAGGGAATCCGTTGCCCATGAGGCATTATGGGAAGAATCCCTTCGACTCTGGGGAAAAACTCCCTGATTACGTTAAAAATCCCAAAGTATTCAGAGGTATTTATGCACACAAGGTTCGCTCTTTACCTTCAAGATAAACACAATATGGCTTACGAACTGGAGATGGCTCGCTATGCAGAAGACCACGGCTTCAGCGAGATCTGGCAAGCGGACACCCGCCTGGCAAGGGACTGTATTGTCATGATGAGCGCTTTCCTCGCCACAACCAAACGGCTGCGTTTCGGTTCTGCCGTACTGCCCATTTGGACCCGCAATCCCGCCATCATCGCTTCGACATGGTCAAGTATGTGGGAATTAGGTGGGAAGGTGGATGGACATGGCAGAGTGATGTTGGGCATCGGCGCATGGTGGGAACCCATCGCGACACGGGTGGGAGTTAAACGGGAACGCCCGCTGTTAGCCATGCGTGAGCACATCGAAGCCATCCGCCAACTCTTCACCATGCAGGAAGTAACTTACCACGGTGAGTTCGTGAATTTGGACAAGATCCGCCTGGATGTAGCTTACGGAGATATCGCTCCTCGCGACATCCCACTTTACATTGGCGCAACCGGCGAAAAGATGCTCGGGCTGGCCGGTGAGATTTGCGA
>JBGQAS010000384.1:0-2579 GCA_041494435.1 Anaerolineaceae bacterium
ATGACTTTTCAGATCGCCGAACATTTCTTCGATCCACATTCTCCGAGCGTATGCCTGCAAGGTAATTTGCCGGTCAGGAAGGTTTGTCGCCAGGCACCATGGTTCGTCTTCTCCCATTTTCCAATACGCCAGCAAGTTCTCCGGATAACGCTTGTATTGCGTCAACCGTCCTTTTCCCAGCCACGCGCTCTGACCGGGCTTCTTCACCCAACTGCCAAAGTCTTGCCATTCCATTTGATCTTCAAGACAAATCAGGGTACCGGCTTTTTGGCGCAGGACATAAGTCCAATGCCATCTTTCCAGCTGCTGCAACACTTCCACAGCGCCAAATTCGGTGTCACCCACCAACAAAATGGTAATTCCTTTGGGCAGAAGGCTCCTAACATAGGTCAACAAAGCCAATGGAGCTGGCGATGGGCTGTGACCTTTAGCGTAATTGACCCAGGTCCAGGCAATGGGAATGGCGCGTTTCCGATATGCCAGACTAACGATCAGCAATTGATGGGCAAAACCAACTTTGGTACCATCCACAATCAGCCGGATTTGTTGCACATGCCTGGCTTGACTTTCCAACCAGCTACGTGCAATTGGTTCATACCAGGCATGAACATTGATCGCCGGGTTGGCCAACAACCGGCTCAGACGTTGGGTGTAACTGAGCAGCTTGGCTCTACCAGGGATCTTCCCTGCAATCCGGCTCAGGTAAACCGAACGGCTTTGGTGAATTCCGACCAACAGCCAGGTAAAGTTCTTAACACGGGTTATTCTTTCCTTCGGTCGCAATTGTCGAATTTCCATAATCCAAGTATGATAGAGAGCGTTGATCGGCATGGTGTTCTCCTCTTCTTTGTTCGAGCAAAGTTAAGGAGTACATTTATCGTGCCGATCAACCCTTTTTCTTAAAAGTGTATGGTGGCTAGATATCCATTCAATTCCAGTCAGGTAATTAGATTCATGTTCCGAATGGACAACGGCTATTTTGATGAAGAAATTATTGAAACGATCGAATCACTGGGGTGCAAATATTTGATAAAAGCCAAAGAATATCCAACCCTGGTTTCTCAAGTGACGGATTCATCTATTTTATTTGTGACAGGTGATGAGGGCAGGGAAACGACTGAACTTCTTACGAAACAAAATACATGGGACAAAGACCGAAGATTTGTAGTCTCTCGGGTATTGAAACCAGAAAAAGAAAGGGCTCAATTATCTCTCCTTGACGGCGACGAATACGAGTACTTTTTCTTTGTAACCAATACTGAACTACCTTCAGAAAAAGTGGTCATTTCTTATGAAAAGCGTGGCAATGCTGAAAATTACATCAAAGAAGCCAAGTATGATATGGCGGTTGGGCATCTTTTGCTTAAATCGTTTTGGGCAAATGAGGCAGTGTTTCAAATGATGATGCTTTCATACAATCTGTTTTTGCTCTTCAAATTTGATTTTCTGGGCATTTCAGAATTCAGACAGCAAATCAAGACATTCCGCTTAGAGTATGTTTTTCTTGCCGGGAAAATTATCAGATCGACAAGATATGTGGTCATGAAGCTCACAGCAAAATATCCATATAAAGATGTGTATGAAAAATGCCTGGCACAACTTTTCTCCTAATATAATCCAGACAGTTATTCTATTTAATTGGGACGTTGAAAACGTTTCAGTATTTTCGGATTTGAGAGATTAATTGCGGAAATATATGCAGAATGGCAAAGCAATGCTAAACTTAACAAAGTTCCGTCAAAATTTTCACATAGTTTGGGCGAAAATGATGGCAAATTAATTACGACGTGGAATTTCGGTATAAATTGCTTGCCTTTTGGAGGACTGCCTAATGAAGAATATTCTCGTCTACGGCGACCTAATGATCGACCGCACTTGGATTGTAGAGGGACGAGTTGAGCCTTCAGTTCAGGCACACGCCAAAGTTATTCCGATGCGTCGTGTTGATTCCAGTCGTCAATCCGATCGCTTCGGAGGTGCTGGCATGACTGCTTCCGCCATGGTTAATTTTTGTGAAGATGTTGCTTCTGTGCACTTGCTTTGCTGGTCAGATTGTAGCGATGTTGAAAAAATAAAAGATAAAGTCTATCTTGACTACCTATCCTCAGAAAAAAAACCTGTAACTACGATAAAATTCCGGGTCTATGACATAGGGAAAAAAGGATTGCCTGAATTAAAATTTCGCTTCGATCAAGATGCTCCCAAGCCAGAACTCCCACTATCGCTTCCGCCTGATCTCCCAAAGCCTGATTTCATTGTTATCTCAGATTTCAATAAGGGCGCTGTCCAGATCAATATACTTAAGGCGCTGTTAACCAAATACCCTGCTGCTTCATGGTTCATCGACACGAAGAATCACCAATTGTTTAACGATTTTCCAGAACTCAAGGCGACCGGAGGTACCATTTTTGCTAATAGGGAGGAAGCTTTTCGCCTTTGGCAAACACTAAATCCTTTTAATAGTCGTGAAACCCTTGATATTTCATCTGACCTAAAATACTGTCGATCAGACCTTCTCCACATTGGCAAAGCGATTAGAGAAACACTAACGAAGTGGACGCTTGTCATTAAGTTAGATC
>JBGQAS010000379.1:0-2619 GCA_041494435.1 Anaerolineaceae bacterium
AGATCCCCCAGGCGAAGTTTCTCGACTTCGCGATCATGATCAGCCCGTTGCTTTTCAATATTTTCGATCGCTTTGGAAAGGTCCGTTCGTAGCTTCGTTAGAGTATTGTCCAATTGATCGAACCGCTTCATGTGAGTCTTCAACTGCGTGATTTCGCCAGACAATTCAGCAATCGAACTGTGGTTTTCTGCAATACTGTTTTCCAAACCCGTGAGCTGCTTTTGCATCACGGCAATCTTAGATCGTTCTTTTTGTTGGTCGGTTTCCAGCTTATTCAGTTTACGAATGATCTCTTCTTGTTCCATGCTTTCCTCAATTTCTAATCAAGCGAAATGATTATACCAAAAGGATATAACCGGTCACCAATTCAAGTATTGAAAAGTGCTCAACAAATTGTTAGTACTTGCCAAGAAGAATTTTGGAAAAATCCCGATCAACAATATGATCACGATAGCAAAAACCATGACAATGGATGAGGAGCGACCCTCCCAAGGTTGTCCAAAGATATCAGGTTTTTGAAAAATTCGTGTTCCAAAACGGAATGTAGCAATCAAAAAGCCCAGAATACCTATGAAAATCCAGATAACAATGCTTCCTCCCTGTTCAAACAAAGCTTGAACAAGGATCAGCCGAAAAGGAAACGCAGCAAACAAGGGAATACCTGCGAGTGAGGCCATAGAAGTGAATAATCCCAAACTGATCCAGGGCGCTTTCCCGAATAACCCTTTCAAACCATCCAAGGTTGATTCCATTTTTTGGAAATCGATCCTCGCCAGGGTATACGACCAGACGGCAAATGCGATCATCCGAGGAAACATGCTCAATGTAAAAAATTGCAGACCCGTTTGGCTTCTCAGGCTCAAACCGATCAGAGCAAAACCAGTCTCCATGATGACCGCATAGCTGAAAAGACGCGAAAGCTTTGTTTGAAAAGCCGCCCAAATACCCCCGGTTGCCACCATGATAATGCCTGCAATCTTATAAATTGAGAAAACAAACGCCGGGTCTCTCAGCCAGACAAAACCATCTATAAAATTCAACAACAAAAACAGGATGAAAGTAGGCAACATCCCTAATATGAATCCGCCGGCAATGGGGTCAGATTCCTCACTCAGCATCGGCAGCCAGGAATAGAAGGGGAATATCGCAAGCCAGAAGGCAAACCCCAACCCAAGTAACAAGATCATTAAATTAACGAGAGAAGCATCTGTGGGATTGGTTCCTGCCACTTCCGTCAACCAACCAATCATAAGGACACAAGGGACTGCAAGGGTCTGGAAGATGAGATAACGAAGAATACCACGGGTGGATGCTTGTCCTGGTTTATATAGAATTAGAATGCTGAGCAGCACTGCGATTTCGATAATCAAAGCAGAATAGAAGAAGGGTTGAACGGCTATCGCAGCTATCATGAGAGCAACCAAGATCAAGGAAACTGGAGCGAATATTCTGCGGGTTCTACCCAGCCAAGCCAACAGCAACCATATCGTGAGCATGGCATAAGCCAAGATCAAAAAAGACCGCTCAGTATCAACCAGCACAAGGCTTCGACCTAAAATAGTGAAGCTCGAGGAAATGTTTGCAGAAAAGAAACTGAACGAAACCAATTTATCAATGGGCAACAAAACAGCCAGGATCGTGAGCGCACCTGTCAATCCGATTGCGCCCAAAAAGGTAATATCCCTGTTCTTTCGAAAAAACCACAAAAGAACTGCGGCCAGACTGGGAACAATGATCCAAAGGACAGGAGCGCTCAAAGTTTTTCCTCTGTTTTCACCGGGGTCAAAATATAGGCACCCACGATTGCCAATCCAAGGGTGACCACAGCGAGGAGAACAGTTACCAAAGTTGAATTCTCAACAGCAGCATAGAGAATCTCAAACCCTGAAATCACGGTCAACAAACCGATAATGACTCTTAATGGAGATTGAGAGGTGCCAAGCTGCAATAGACCTACTCCGAGAAGGATCCCGCCACTCCAGAGAAAAACAGAAGGTACCGGTAGCCAACGAACGAAAGATGGAGCAATGGTAAAAAACAATACCCAAACGAGAACTCCAAGAAGAAGGCGGAATAACCGGGAAGAAATGCCTGGTTCAGGGTCCGGAGAACCTGTCCTTTGTACAAGTGTGGCAAAAAGAATGGCAACCCCCATCCACCCCGAGATCATTTTCACTGCCGCCAACCCCAGGGGCCAAACCTGGAAGATCAATAGAAACACGGCCAGGTATTGTGCC
Source organism: Anaerolineaceae bacterium (assembly GCA_041494435.1). Taxonomy (GTDB): domain Bacteria; phylum Chloroflexota; class Anaerolineae; order Anaerolineales; family Anaerolineaceae; genus JBGQAS01. Next base: position 2,238 of record JBGQAS010000379.1, read on the forward strand.
GCCAATAAAACCATGCTTATGCGGTAATTTTGCCCGATCAGCAAAAGCATTGAAGAACCCATGATTAATGCCAATCCTAGGTAGGCAAGCACAGAAGAAAACATTACCCGCCCCCCGGCGAAATGACGGAAATCATTATGGCAAGCAAAACAAGGGTCCACAAGAATCCACCATCGCCTTCGAGGATGTTGGATATTAATTTCACAAATATACTCATCAATTGGGTGCCAGCATGTAGAACCCTTTCGGGAATATTCGATTTCCCAATTTTTTGAACCTGCCTGACCAAACGGATGAAGCTGTTGGCGGTTTCTTGAGGGTGAAATGTGGCTCGAACGCGATAATATATTCCACCCACAAGCATACCCCCGACCAGCAGTAT
>JBGQAS010000292.1:0-3394 GCA_041494435.1 Anaerolineaceae bacterium
AATGACTCTTATCCAAAGCGATCATTACAGGTTAGTTATCAGTTATGCTGGCTGGATTCTTGCGAAAAATCTCTTTCAACCTCATTGATACCATTCGGTAGATCGGGCAACGATCATAGACCCCAGTGAACATGATCAGCCCACCAATTCCTGCGAGAAGCCAGCTGACCACTGACATACCACTCAGGACAGCCAGGCCGACCAATGCTAAGCCCACTCCCAAGCGGAGTATCCGGTTAACTGGCGCTGGTTCAACTCGCACCGGCCTGTTCCCAGATAGTGCGGCTTCGAAAAGGGTGTGAAGTTCCCTGGTAGAAACCACCCCTGTACGCCGACCAATCTCCTGGCCGGCATGAAAAGCAATCAACGTCGGGATGCTGTAAATCCGTAGTGACCGGAGCAAATCGGGGTCTTCGTCGGCGTTGACCTTCCAAACCTCCACTCGACCGGAGTATTCCTGACTAAGTCTTTCGATGGTCGGTTTGAGAGCCCGGCACGGACCACACCAGGGAGCCCAGAAATCAACCACCACTGGAATGGGAGAGCTGCGTAACTTTTCGAAGAATTCTTCAAGTGACATAGGGTTCTCAGAGAGCAATGGCCGAAACCGGAGTGCATCCATGTCACTGCTCCGGTTTCGGTTTGTATTGCTTGATTGATATTGATATGCCTGTTATTTGGCTGCGCGAATCTGCTTGCCAGCTAGCGGGGCGCCAAATAGCGGGGCGAAGACGCAAAAATCAAACAACCCAGCTACTAAAGGCACAAGACCAACCACGGCAAGGATGATCCCACCCACCCCGTGAACGACCAGTAAACCAAGGGCAATTAGGACAATACCGGCAATGATGCGGATGATGCGGCCTGCAGGGGAAGCCATAAATTCAATAAAGGGATTCATATTTTCTCTCCTAAAGTTTTGATTTGAATTGATCATGCCCCCAGTATAGAAGAAATTGACAGAATTGTCTGTGACTAAGTCACACAACTAACCGGGCTTGTAGGGCTTCTAAATCTAGTATTTTGATTGTCCCACGGGAAACACCGATGATCCCCAAGGCGGATAAATCCTCGAGGATGCGACTGATCACTTCCCGCGAGCTTCCAAGTTCTGCCGCGATCTCTTGATGGGTGATTTGGATCGAATCAGTTTGACCCAGTCGCTCGAAGAGAAAGCTCGCCACCCGTACGTCCATGCGACGGAAGGCTACCTCCTCGACAATTGCCATGACCGAGGAAAGCCGTTCAGACAGAAGATCGAAAACAAATTCACGCCAAAGATCATAACGCCGAACCCATTCCCTGAATGTTTCCGCGGGGATCATCACCGCCTCGGCTTCTTTCTCGACTGTGGCAATGGCGGGGAAATTCTTCTGGCTCAGGATGGCATTGGCAGTCAAGATGCAGGATTCGCCATTCCCAAAGCGGTACAGGGTGATCTCGCGCCCCGTCTCACCTATCTTGTAAACACGGACGACGCCCGAGATCAGAAGGGCGATTGCGTCGGCCCTGTCACCCTCGACAAACACGTCATGGCCTGTGGGGATGCGTGCAAAAAATGCTTTTTGTTGGAATTCACGTAACAGCCCTGGATCAGCATGCTTGAGAATGGGCAGGACTCGAACAATACGATTGAATTGTTCTGGATTGATCATCTTATTATTCCTTGAGCAGCTTTACATCTGTCAGTATAACCCACTAATTAACCACATGTTTTTAGTCTGATCATCCGACACATTTTAAGCGATTGCAATGGAAGATACAACACATCTTGATTGTCAAACCAGAAGAGATTTTCAGAAAGAAGATGCCACTACAAACGCTTTTCCCCATCTAATAATTAATAGAATGCAATTGGTTAATTTTGCACCCCTACTAACCGGTTAAATCGGCTATTGCCCGATCAACATTCTTTTAAAATCCGGAACGAAAAGGTTGCATAGCATGCACGAAAAATTGTACGATGGCGGGATTGATCGACTGCGCGCACCTGAACGGGTGGCTCGGCTTGAAGTTGAGCATGTGGTAGGCCTATGTTTAGAAGCAGCCAATCTCAAAAGTGTATTGGATGTGGGGGTTGGCTCGGGGCTATTTGCCGAAGCATTTGTCCAGCACGGATTAGAAGTGGCAGGCGTGGATGTCAACCCCGAGATGATCGTGGCTGCCAAACAGTTTGTGCCCAAAGGAGATTTCCGCGAATCTACCGCTGAGGCACTGCCTTACCCCAACGCCTCGTTTGACCTGGTGTTTTTCGGCCTGCTCTTGCATGAATCAGACGAACCGCTCAAAGTCCTGCAAGAGGCCAAGCGAGTGTCCCGCCAGCGGATTTGCATCCTGGAATGGCCTTATCTGGAGGGAGAGTTTGGCCCTCCCCTGGCCCACCGCCTGAACCCAACTCAAATAGCTAACCTGACGCAGGAGGCCGGCTTCGCTCACCTGGAAAGCATTCCTCTCACGAATCTGGTTTTATATCGCCTGACAGTCTGAGGTGCTTGAGCCTGACCCATGCCAGTCATTCCCACATTGCGATAAGTTGTCCAGCTTGCGGACCGCCATAACGCGCTTGAAGGCGTGCAGGACGATGCTGGTGAACAGCAAAGTGCGGTCACAGACCTCCCCGCCAAACTGAGGCCCCACCCAAAAGATCAAACAACGATTCGTTGTATACTGAGTGTATTAATATTTATTTCATTCGAATGTTTTTATTATAATATTTCCAGATATTCGTTTACTGATCAGACAATTGTATTGATAAAATAACGCATATTTTATCGGGGTCAAATTTTTAGAATTGAACCTTAGTGAAAGTGGTAGGGAGGAATATATGACCGATGCTGAACCCATTCATCCAGATCAAGCAGCCCAATCCAAGCCATCATCTACCGGATTGAGCAGTCAGGAAGCAGCACAACGCCTAACACAATATGGGCCAAATGCAGTGGCGGAAGAAAAAAAACATCCCTTACTCAATTTCCTGAAAAAATTCTGGGCCCCGGTGCCCTGGATGCTGGAGAGCACGGTCATTCTAGAGCTTTATTTAGGAAAAGATGTCGAGGCGATCGTCATTGGACTGCTTCTAGTGTTTAACGCCATTTTGAGCTATCTGCAAGAAAATCGCGCCCAGGGTGCTTTGGCGCTGCTGCGCAAACAGCTAACCGTAGAAACCAGGGTTCTACGCGATGGTCATTGGCAGCTCGTGCCTGCGCAGGATCTGGTGCCAGGAGACTTCATTCACTTACGGATGGGCGATCTTGTGCCAGCCGATGTGAACCTGACGGACGGCCAGATTCAAATGGATCAATCAGCACTTACGGGGGAATCTGTACCGGTGGAGGGCGGGATAGGTCACCAGGCATTCGCAGGCGCAGTAGTCAAACGCGGTGAGGCCAGCGGT
>JBGQAS010000190.1:0-4830 GCA_041494435.1 Anaerolineaceae bacterium
AAGCAGAGCCTGCCAACCTGCACGGATGGCGCCTTTGGCTAATTGGATCTGATGGACATCACCCCGGGTGATGAAAATGGGTTCTCCCGTTTTTGATTGATCTGCTGGTACAAGCAGGAATCCATTTTCGCTTACCAAAGGATGATTTTTTAAGAGAGCTCCCCGATGATCCACCACGCCTGCGATTTTCATAGCTGCAATGGCATCCAGGATACCCGATCCACAAATTCCAATGGGAGGCTTGTTTTCGATGGTCTTTATGTCAAAATGACCTCCCTCATACTGTACCCGCTCGATGGCTCCCTTGGCGGCTCGCATTCCGGTTGAAATGTGCGCTCCTTCAAACGCCGGTCCAGAAGCACAGGAGCAGCATGTGATTTTTCCTTCGTGGATCAAAGCGATTTCGGTATTGGTACCTATATCCAACGCAATTGTAGTTTCCTTGGCTTTCCAAGCCTCAGTGGCGAGCAGCATGCTGACATGATCAGCACCCACAAACCCCGCAACGACCGGGGGTAAATATACTCTGGCACCCGGGTTCATATTCAGCCCCAAATCTGTCGCTGAAATAGAAATTGCTTCTGAAACAGATGCCACATAAGGAGCTTCGCCAAGTTGCTTCACCGGAAAGCCGCACACCAGGTGGTGCATGGCAGTGTTGCCAACAAAGACTGCATCAACTATAGGGAGAAGGTTGACACCTGCAGATTTGCAGCATTTCGTTATCATTTCGTTCAGCTTTGTGATCAGAACATGTTGAAGATGTTTCCTGCCGTCAGCGTTTTTGTTGCAGTATGCAATCCGACTGATGACATCCTCTCCATACGAAATTTGCGGGTTCATCTCCCCAATTTGGCAAAGTGTGAGTCCATTTTCCAGGTCCATCAGATACATGGCAAGTTTCGTTGTACCAATGTCCACTGCCAATCCCAGCATCCTGCTCTTCCTGGGAAAAATCGAGATGACAGTTTTTTGATTCTTGGAATCACTGTAAACAAGTTTTCCCGTCCAATGAATTTCACGGAGTGCAGAAGAAAGCTCTTTTTCCACCGGGTACGGGATTTCCATCGTGAATCCTGAAGCATTTTTTATATTTTCAACCAACCGATTTGAATCAGAAAGGAGATCTGCCATTGTAGGAGGTTGAAGGGCAAACTCGAGGGATTTAACAACCGGAGCAAGAACTGTCTGAACTTCTTTACCTTCCCATTGGGTACGCTGGGGTGCTGAAAGCGATTGGAGAGGAATTTCCACCAAACAATCACTCTCAGGAATAGCCTGGCATGCCAATCGGTATCCTTTGTTTAATTGAACTTCAGGGATCTTCTTTTCCTCTTCGGGTGTGGGATCGGACATTTTTCCCTTGATGACTTTTACCCGACATGAACCGCAGGTGCCCACACCTCCACAAACAACAGCCAGGTCGAAACCGGCCTGGCGAGTTGCTTGTAACAAATTGGTTTTAGGTTTTGCTTCGATCCGTTTTCCGCTGGGTTGAAATTCAATGCGAACGGATGGTTTTTGTTCCCTGGACATTTAAGTATTATAAATCACAGCGTCCAACCCTGCTTTTTAGCAGCATTCTCCAGTTTCGTTACCCTGCCCTCTAGCGAGGTAACTCTTTCTTCCGTGGTAGGAGGTGCCGGGCGGGTATCGGTTTCGGTTTTGATCCCCAGCATTTTCTTCAGATCATCCAAGTTTCCGTTGTAATAATTCACATCCAAAGCTGAAGCTGCACCGGGAAGAACAAATTTGTCGCCCGTAAATTGCCAGAATGTCCATTGCATAATACCCTTTGGCAGGCTAGGCGCAGAGATTTTCGGCTTATTATCGGTCTTAAATGATTCCCAAGTTGCCGATAATCTACCGGTCTTGTAGGGATAATCCGCAAGCCACAAAGGATTATCTTTTAACCAATTGACAGCAGTGGGGGCATGTTCGTTTATAAACCACGAACTTGTATAAATCATAGCTGGTGTTTTAATTGCGGTTTTTACCGCAGCGACTACCTGGCGTCCATTTTCTGAGATCTGATTGCTGGAAAAGACCTTGGTGATATTGTGTTTACTCCACTCGGCCCAATCCGCCCAGTATTGCTCGACATCCAGCGAAACCATGTTGTAGGTTAACCCACTGATAGCTTTCAAAAAATAGTCAGCCTGCCTGCTGGCGGAGATGATTGGATCACACCAATGATAGAGCCCCACAATCAATCCAGCCTTGTTGGCATCCGAGCAATATTGGTTCAGCATCGGATCCACCAAGTAATTTCCCTGAGTTGCCTTTATGAAAACAAATTCAACCCCACTAGATTTCAAGGTACCCCAATTGATTTTTGTGTCCCAATGACAAACATCGATTCCCAGGATCATTGCAGCCCTCCTTTTTTCATATGTCCTCTCTGTTGCAAGATTGGTGCCCACTCGTGATGCAAATAGATTTATCGGAAAAAAAGCGATTTACAGCCTAGTGATCCATAAAGTGCAAAAATCAGACCATTTTGAAATATTCTTCAACAAATTGGAATACATTCATAGGAAGGATTCGTTTTGGAAAAAAACAAAAATTGAAACGAATAAAACGAATCCATTTGATCACGGGGGAGTAAATAAATATTAGATAGAACTATTGTTCAATTATTAAAGTACTGTATCCATTATGGACAATTATTAAGAAAATACTAGATGTCAAAAATGACAGGTCGTATAGCCGAATATTTTCCATTTATTACCAACATCAACGGGTTATAATATTGTCCTTATGGGAGTATTGTTTTCTCGCCGGGATTTCCTCAAACTGGGTGCAATGACAGCTGCCAGTTCTGCATTCCTCCTCAAATCGAATGCGGATTTCGTGGTTACATCATCAAAACCCGAGCTTGTCCGGGTGGCGACCACCCAGCTGAGTGTATACAATATTCCTTGCGACGATACCACTATCAGTACAATCCTTTATCAGCGATCCAGAGATGAAATTGTCCACACCTATTATGAAGTCCAATCCAAATATCCGCCTGCTTCCAATACCAAGTGGTACCGGGTTTGGGGAGGATATCTTCACAGTGCCCACCTTCAACCGGTGCAGAATATCTTTAACGATGTCGTCTGGAGCTTCCCAACCCAGGGATCACTTGCCCAAGTTACGGTTCCATTAACCCAATCGATGTGGAAGAATCCGCAGACAGGCTGGGAAAAGATCTATCGCTTGTACTACAATTCCGTGCATTGGGTGACCGGGGTAACTGCGGGACCGGATGGTTATCCCTGGTACATCATCAAAGACCGAGATCTCTCGAATATAAATTACTTCGTGCGGGCAGAGCATTTACGGGTCATTCCACCGGAGGAGTACTCCCCCCTATCCACAGAAGTACCTGAAACGAAAAAGAGCATTATCGTTAATGTCAACAATCAATCCTTGCAAGCACTGGAGTATGACCAAGTAGTTTTCCAGACCAACATTTCTTCCGGCATGGCAGGTTCATCCACGCCTGATGGCAGTTACTCTACAGACACCCCTCGTGGCTACTTCAATGTATTTTCCAAGATGCCTTCCAAACACATGGGTTTAGGGGAAATTACGTCGGACCCTGAAGCGTATGTCCTTCCAGGTGTACCTTGGACATCCTTTTTCGTAGAAAACATCGGCGTGGCTTTCCATGGAACTTATTGGCATGATAACTATGGAAACCGGATGAGCCACGGATGCATTAATATGAAACCGGCGGAAGCGCTTTGGCTATTCCGCTGGTGCACGCCTGTTTTCAAAGGGGACAAAATGGAACAGACAGGAAATGGCACGCGGGTTAGCGTTATCTAGTAGAACCCTTTCGGTTCGGGATTTCCCACAAACTCACTAAAAACCCTGTTCCCCAATAATCTCCCTTTCCTGGTTAATCGCAATACTTGTTTTCCTTCAAAAATTCCCCGTTCCAGTAGCATTTGGTTCAGGAGTCTCTCAATTTGCCCGGGAAAAAATGATTCTGGTTTATTTCCAAACCGGGAAAGAAAATCTTCCTCGATAATTCCCTGCTGGGTCAATCTCAAACCCAGCATCATTGTTTCCTGGATTTCCTCCCATTTGGAAATTTTTGTGACTTTTTCGTTGGCAGGACTCATTAACTCGGGGTTGTAAGTGTCCCCGCTCATTTTGCCAATATATGCCTCAATTTGCCTCACATTCTCGGTCCGAGTGCCCTGAATGCTTCCGTGTGCCCCTGCCCCAATCCCGAGATAAGGAAGGTTTTTCCAGTATTGGAGATTATGAAGCGACTCCCAGCGCTTTCCATCTCCATTCACCCTGCTCCAATTAGAAATCTCATATTGTTGAAATCCCCTGCTTTGCAAAAAGTCCATTGACCATTCATACATTTCCGCAGCCAGGTCTTCATCCGGATTAGGTAACTTTCCACAGCGGACCTGTGTTTCGAGCAGTGTACCTGGTTCAACGAGAAGGGAGTAAAGCGATAAATGGGTGGGATTCATTTCTACCGCTTTTTCAAGGGAATCCTTCCATTTTTCCAAAGTCTGCAAGGGTAGCCCGTAGATCAAATCCAGGTTGATGTTATCAAATCCACATTCCCAGGCATCCATGATTACCCGCTCTGCTTCTTCGGGGGTATGGATCCTGCCCAGGATTCTCAACTCCTCGGCCTGGAATGACTGCACGCCGAAACTCAACCTGTTTATGCCGAACCGTCGAAACTGCTCCACTTTGGACCGATCCACAGTCCCAGGGTTGGCTTCGAGAGTAATCTCAGGGTCTGGTGCCAGGTCAAAAGAATTTTTGAATTCTTCGATGAGCCTTTGAATATTAGATCTGCTCATCAAC
>JBGQAS010000242.1:0-4061 GCA_041494435.1 Anaerolineaceae bacterium
GCGCTTTGTGGGTGACCTGTATAGCATGGGGAAAAAACAAATCAACGCCCGTATCGATGAACTGTTGCGTATGTTTGACCTTATCGAAGCCGGGGATGATACTCTCGATTCTTACAGTCATGGCATGCGTCAAAAAGCTTCCGTGGCTACCGCATTGATTCATGACCCCAAGGTCTTGGTGCTGGATGAACCCACCGTGGGTCTGGACCCCAAATCCGCCCGTCTGATCAAGGATATCCTGCGCCAATTGGCGGACCGTGGTGCTGCGATCATCCTCTCCACCCACATCCTCGAAATTGCCGAGCACATGTGCGACCGGATCGGTATCATCAACCTGGGAAAACTGGCAGCCGTGGGCACCATGGACGAACTTCGCGGGTTGGGTAAGGGCGAAAGCAGCCTGGAAGACATCTTCCTCAACCTCACCGGCGGGACGGAATATGCGGAAATCGCCGAGGTGCTGAAATGACCCTGGTCCAACCCCAGGTAAATTCTGGTCTGTGGTCTAACGTTTGGAAACTGCTCCGCATCCGGCTGCAGATTTCCTGGAATTCCTTTGTCCGCGGCAAGATCGGTTCCAAGATCGCCATGATCGTAGTAGTTCTGGTCATCATCGGGATCATGGTGGGTGTGTTTATTGGCAGCAATGCTCTTCTCAAGTTCCTTCATTCCGCTGAGTTTACCCAGATTTTTGGCGATGCAAACCAACTCATCCAAATCGTTCCCAGTGTAGTGATCACCATTGCCACTTTGTTCACCTTCTTCACCAGTTTTGGCGTTTTATTGCAGGCACTTTACCTGGCAAACGATATGGAATTCCTTCTCACCACCCCCATTCCTATTCGTGCTGTTTTTCTCTCCAAAATGATCCAGGCCATCCTGCCCAACTTCGGACTTACCAGTTTGTTCGTTCTCCCCATTTTGTTTGGGTTGGGAACCTCCAGCGGCTATAACGTACTTTTCTATATATTTCTGATCCTCATTCTTGTGATCCTGGCCTTGGCAGCTGCCAGCATCACCAGCCTGATGGTGATGGGCATCGCGAGGATTTTTTCCCCGCGCCGTATTGCAGAAGTACTGGGGTTTGCAGCCGCGCTCATTTCCATCATTTGCTCCCAGTCCGGGCAGCTCTTTCGATTTTCTAATGCCAACGTGAACCCGGCTCAAGTAACCAACATCGTAAGCATGTTTTCCAGGTTCAATTCCCCCTGGTCTCCTTTTACCTGGGCAGGGAATGGCGTGATTGCCCTGGGCCAGGGCAACTGGCTCACAGGGATTGGGTTTACCTTGCTCACGTTAGTCCTCAGTGGAGGTCTATTTTATGTTGCCTTGGTGACGGCTGAAAAGCTTTATTACACCGGTTGGGCCAGGGTGCAGGGCAGCTTGCGCCGCAAGAAAAAACCCGCCAAGACTGCATCGACCAAAAATAACCAGACTGCCACCTGGCTGGAAAAACGGACTCCATCTCCCATCCGGGCGATACTGCTAAAAGACTTTCTCCTGCTCCGGCGTGACCTGCGCAACCTTTCGCAGGTGCTTTCGCCTTTGATCTTCGGGGTCATCTATGCCTTTGTACTGGTCCGGACCGGGGGGCAGGTTTCCTCGGAAACATCTACTGCCCCGGCATTCGTGACCAGCATTATCAATGCCACATTTTCATTCGGAGATATCGCCCTGGCACTCTTCATCGGTTGGAGCCTTGCCAGCCGATTGGCAGGGATGGCATTTTCACAGGAAAACAAGAATTATTGGATGCTGAAATCCGCACCGGTGGCAGTCCGCCAGCTTCTCATCGCGAAATTCTTTGTGGCATATATTCCCACCTTGATAGTTGGCTTCCTTTTCCTTGGTTTGTTTGTGATTGTTCAACCTGCCAAGTTGGCGAATTTTCCATTTGCCTTACTGGTGTACGCACTAAGCATGGCAGGGCTGGTGGGAATCGACCTTGCATTCGGCGTTTCCGGCGCCCATTTCAACTGGGATGACCCCCGCAAGATGCAGCGCACTTCCAGCGGGTGTTTGAGCGCGCTGCTTTCGGTGGCTTACTTTGGCGTTTCCTTGGTACTCTTCTTAGGCCCCTCCGTTTTGTTTTCCCTGCTTGGATTGCCAGTCATTTATGGCAAATTGATCGGTTTACTCCTGGGAAGTGGATTAAGTGCTGTTGGCGTCATTGCACCCCTCCGGATTGTCTGGGATCGGGTGGCGAGACTGAACGAAGAATAAGAGACTGAATAGTCAAAAAAGAGAGCAGAAATATCACCTGCTCTCTTTTTTTAGATTAATTTGAAGATCAATTATTTTTCTGAAAGAAGTTGTTGCTTGAATGGAGCAAGGTCTTCAGCTGGCTTGGGATATTCCATGTTCAATTCACGTAATCTTTCAACGATGACTTCCGCTACCCTCAGGTTGCGGTACCAGTTGTGATTGCCCGGGATTACATACCAGGGAACCAGTTCGGTGCTGGTGGCATTCAGCATATTTTCATATGCCAGCATGTAGCCATCCCACAAAGCACGTTCGGGCAGATCATTGGTCGAAAACTTCCACTGTTTTTCGGGGGTATCGATTCGTTCCAACAACCGGGTTTTTTGTTCATCTTTGCTGATGTGCAGGAAAAACTTAAGGATCGTCGTACCTTCTTCAGAAAGCATTCGTTCGAAATCATTGATCTGCTGATATCGTCGCTCGCATTCCGCTTCGTCGATCCAGTTGTGAACCCGTACGATCAGCACATCTTCATACTGGGAACGATTGAAAATCACAAGTTCGCCTTCTCCCGGCACCTTGGAGTGAATCCTCCAAAGATAATCGTGTTCCAATTCTTCGGTGGATGGCGCCTTGAAATTGCTTACCTGCACGCCTTGAGGGTTGACCCCCTCGAATACCGCCCGGATGGTGCCATCTTTCCCGGCAGTGTCCATGGCTTGCAAGATGATCAGGATTTTGTGCTTTTGCTCAGCAAAAAGAATTTCCTGAAGCGTGTCCAGTTCTTGTCGGAAGTCGGTGAGTTGCTGTACTCCCTCATCTTTTCGGTTTGTCCAACTCCCGAAGTCATCAGGGTTGACCGAATTGAGGGAAAACTTTATTCCAGGTTGAACGATCAAGTCACTCCCCATTTTTCTTCTCCTCCGCTGAACAACGCTGCTAATCGAAGATTATTCTTCGCCTTCCATGTTTTTATCGATCTTTTCCAAAACGTCATTTGTCAGTTTGTCCACAACCTCCGCTGCGCCCAGGTTCTCATCCAGCTGCTCCAACCGGGTGGCACCCGTGATGATGGCTGAAACTTCCTTGCGGCGCAGGATCCACGCAAGGGAAAGTTGTGCGGTGGTGCAGCCCAATTCCTTGGCAAGTTCGGTCAATTGTCGTACCCTTCCAATCCTCTCGGGGGTGATCCGATCCTTTACCCAGGTGTAGTTTTCCAGGGATACACGGGTGCCAGTGGGGATCTTGTCATTGTATTTGCCTGAAAGCAAACCCTGGAAGAGCGGGCTCCAGGTGGTCAACCCCATCCCTAGTTCACTCGCCAGTGGCATAACGTGCTCTTCCATCCTTCTTCGGTGGAAAAGGTTGTACTGGGGCTGTTCCATGGTCGGCGGGATCAAGTTGTTCTCTCTGGCTATCCCATAAGCTAGCGCAATTTGCGCAGGTTCCCATTCAGAAGTCCCCCAATACAGGATCTTGCCTTGCTGGATCAAAGTGTTCATCGTCCGGACCACTTCTTCGATGGGTGTATCCGGGTCGTACCGATGGCAAAAATACAAATCAAGGTACTCAAGCCCCATCCTCTTCAAGGTCGTGTGGATCGATTCCGTGATGTGCTTGCGGGATAGACCCCTGCCGTTGGGTCCCGGCATGGTGGGCCAGAAGACCTTGCTTGAGATCAGCAGCGTCTCTCTTTGGATGCCTTTGATGGCCTTGCCCATTAACACTTCAGCTTTTCCTTCGGCATAGGCATCGGCACAATCGAAGAAATTGACGCCTTGATCGTAAGCGACTTTGATCAATTCTCCTGCCAGCTTTTCATCCACCTGGGTCCCAAATGTAACCCAGGATCCATA
>JBGQAS010000362.1:0-2769 GCA_041494435.1 Anaerolineaceae bacterium
GGGATATTCTGAAAAGATTCTTTACCTTTCGCCAGGTGAGCATATCCGCAGTTGTTTGTGATGTTGCTAAGGTTATCCATGGTGCTGGAATGGAAGTTGGATTGGATTGTTTTTCCCCCAGCCTGACAAACCTGGTCGGACAAAACTTGAGCCTTTTGGGTGAGTGCGCCGATTGGATCAAGATCATGACTTATGCTCGCACCCTGGCACCTGCTGGCTTACCCTTTGAGTATCGTGGAATTCTTAATTTTTTTGTTGATTCTTTGGGAATGGAAGAAAAATTTGCCCTCGAAAAGCTAGAGGAATTGTCGGGCATTCCTCTTCCATTAAACCGACAAGAATTTGAATCTATAGGGTTCGGTCCTTTGGCGTTAAAAAAAGAAACTGAAAGGGGTATCCACGAGACTCGAGCTCCGATACTGGCTGGCATCGAATTGGGCGAGGATCCGCATGTCATCCCTTTGAATGAAAATGAATGGGAAATGCACATTGAAGCCATAAAACAAGCAAATCCCGCGGGGCTTTCGATATCTTGGGATTTACTGAAAATTCCCGACACAAACTTGATAAGTTTTAGTCGGATATATGAAAAATTGTGGAAGTAAGGGTTAGAAAAAATAAATTCTCATTCGGTAGTTAGTACCACCTAGTCTATTTGATATCACGGGACATAATTTGGAGGTCATTACGTTCAAACCATCCGGTCTGTTCCCAAAATATCTTTCCCGATTTATTCTCTGTATAAACAAAAATGTGGCAGCGAGTGATCCCGGCTTTATCCTGCGCATCCATGCAGTGTTCGACAAGTTGCCTACCCACGCCCAATTTACGGTAGGATTTGGCAACTGCTAGGTGATGCAAATATCCACGCCGACCGTCCGTGCCGCTGAGCACGGCGCCTACCAGTTTGCCATCCACCCGTGCAACAAAGCTCATCCCCGGGTTGCGCTTTAAATACCTTTGAATTGCCTGGCGGGTATCGGCATCACTTAAGCCAATCCCCTCGCTTGCTTTCCAAAGGTCATAAGCTTCTGAATAATCTTTGATGGTCATCACTGAAATTGTTAATGAGGTTTTCTCATTCGTGTTCTTATCCATTTATACCTACCATTTTTGCGATGGCATTGCGCTTCGGGGTGATGGCTCCTTCCGGGCAACTTTCTCCGCAGCACATGCACCCGATACAATCAGAGAGATGAAACAAAGGTGGCTTCCCATTTGTTATAACATTTGCTGGGCAAACTTTGGAGCAGGTTCCGCACCCTGTACACTTTTCAACATTCACACTAGGTTGAAGCTTGAGTTGATTTGCAACCGGGGCACTGAGCCACGAAGGGATATTGAAAAACCAGCGGGAGGTGGGTAACTGCAGATGCCCGAACCGGAGCAGGGTTGGATCCCCTTCAATTTTTATTTGTTCGAGATCGGCGATTCCTAATTTGCGCTCTCCTGCGGTTGCCAGGTGAAGTACTTCACCCATACGGTATCCCATGGCGTGGGTGAACACCGCATCGAGAGCTACCGGGTCAGTGGATGCTGCAATACATCGGTACGGATGGGGTGTTCCGCTTGCGCCCGGACCGTTTCCTTCCATACCTATCACTCCATCGAGAATGGTCAATCCGGGGTGAACGAGCTCAAGCACATCTACCAATAGCTGGCTGAAATCTTTGATCCCCGGGGCATGGATATGAGCTGCTGACTTTCGTGCTCCCGGGATGGTGCCGAAAAGGTTCTTGATGGCCCCCGTGTATAGAGTCTGGGTATGTGTTTTTAACTTGGGGAGGTTGATTACCAGGTCTGCCTCTGTGATCGGTTTGCCAATAAAGTAATCATATTCATGAATCCTGGACCAGGAAACTCCTTTGAAGGGTATCAATTGCGCTCCGATTGCCTGGGCTATTTCAGCCATGCCTGTTTTGCGCCAGAGAAATTCCATTTGATTATCTTTGACCGATGAATTGGGAGAATCCCCAATCCAAACAATGCCACCGGCTGCTTTGACCAATTCCGCAACCGCTTGCACCACGAAGGGATGAGTGGTCACAAATTGATCGGGGGTATTCGATGATAACAAGTTGGGTTTAAGCAACACTTTCATACCAGGGCTTACGAAATGAGCCATACCTCCCAATGGAACCATGCAAGCCTTGATGGCTTCCCGAACCTTGTATAATTGGTATTCATTGCAAGCTTTGGTGCTGACTAAAGAATCGTTCATTTGGGAATACGTTTTATCCCTTTTTAAGTGAAATAGATGTCGCTCAATTCTAATTCAATACTTTGTATATATCCTTACAATGGCTCAGGATGAAAGAACCGGTATTTTTGTACAGGGATACTAATGGAAAACATGGTGACTCTATGACGCGAGTAGTAAAAATAGGAAATATCTTGTCCTGCAATCGAATATTGAATTTCTATTTTTCATCTCCCCGATGATAATTACATAAAATATAGCGTAATTTCAGGGAACTAATTGCGGAGGAATTTCGTCATTCATTCATCAAGGAGTTGTATTATGAAAAAAACTGCAATCACCCTATTTGTTCTATTAATTGCGTGTGGGATCCTTTTTGGATGCAGTCCCCGACATACCATTTCTGTCGGAGAGACTGAAAATGGGAAAACCGTTGAGATGAATGCCGGCGATACGTTGAAAATATCCCTGGCGGGCAACCCCACCACAGGGTACAACTGGTATGTTTCTTCTGTTGATACACAGGTACTGGCCCAAGTAGGCGATCCAAGTTTTATCGCTTCAAGTAA
>JBGQAS010000387.1:0-2551 GCA_041494435.1 Anaerolineaceae bacterium
CCATTGATGGATATTTTTCCTTTCACAGGTTCATAGAAACGGCACAGCAGATTGATGATGGTGGTTTTCCCTCCGCCGGTTGCGCCTACAAGTGCAATCGTTTCACCCTGTTTGATCTTCAATGAGAAATCCTTGATCACAGGAACATCCTTGGCATCCGAGTAAGCAAAAGAGACGTGGTCGAATTCGATGTCTCCACGGATGGATTCCAATTCGGAACTATCCGGTGTATCCACAACTTCCGGAACGGCGTCGATCAGAGAAAAAATTCTCTCCCCGGAGGCAATAGCGTGCTGCATCTCCGCAAAAACCCGAGCCAGGTCCTGGATGGGCCACATCATGAAAGTGACATAGCTAATGAATGCCTGGATGCTGCCAATACTGATACTAGCCACCTGGGCTTGAAGACCGCCATACCAGACGATAGCACCCAAAGCGATGGCAGCAATCATTTGGACTACTGGCAAGAAGAGCGCGCTCAGCCAGGCTGCCCGGAAACTGGATTGGTACATCTTTTCAGTCAAGCCACTGAATTCTCCGATGTTCGTATCCTCACGGCCCAAACCTTTTACGACTCGTACTCCCGTAATGTTCTCGTTATATGAACCGACGATCTTGGAGTTCATTTTGCGAACATTGCGATATTCTTTCAGAATGCGCTTGCGGAACTCGATGGCGATGACCAGCAGGATGGGTAGGATGAACAATACGATAAGAGCCAACTTCCAATTGATGATGAGCATGAAAACCATGGAAGTGAGAATATTCATCACTGCCCAGGCGGAATCGGTGATAGCCCAGGTGACCAGGTCTGCTACCCGATCTGAATCAGATGTCACCCGTGCCATGATCCAGCCAACCGGCGTTCGGCTAAAGTAGGACAAGGAAAGGTCCTGTAGGTGATTGAACATAGTTTTTCGCAGGTCATACCGTACTCGTTCACCGAGGATGGTGACTATATAGATCAAAGTAAAAACAAACCCTGCTTGGACTAAGATCAATATTCCGTATATGGTGACAAATTTCATCACGCCCGGTATGCTGCCAGCCACGATGCCATTGTCCACGATGCCCTTGGTCACATAAGTGAAAGTCGCATCCAGAGCGCTCACGATCAGGATGGATCCAATGAACACGATGGCTCTGCGCCAGTATTTGGAAATTATTTTTAGGATTCGAGAGAAGGTCCGACCATTAAACTTCGATTCGAACTCTTCCTCTTCGGAATATACATTAGGCATGGGTGAGCTCCTTTTCCAGCTCTACTTCAATGCGGGTTTGAATGTCGAAGATCTGACGATAGATGCCTTCCTGGTTGACCAGGCTGGCATGCGTTCCGCGTTGGACGATGCGACCTTTGTCCATTACCAGGATCAAATCTGCATTCATGATGCTTTGGATGCGATGCGCGATTATGAAAGTCGTACGGTTTTTCATCAAATTCTGCAACGCAGCTCGGATCTCAGCTTCCGTTTCTGTATCGACCGATGATGTCGAGTCATCCATGATCAGGATGCAGGGATCTTTCAATAATGTACGGGCAATGGCCACGCGTTGTTTCTGCCCTCCAGAAAGCGTGACACCCTTTTCACCGACGAGTGTGTTGTAGCCCTCAGGGAAGTCGAGGATCACATCATGGATGGCGGCAGCACTTGCGGCAGCATGGATCTCGTGCTCGACAATTTCACGGTTTGCTCCATAAGTGATATTTTCACTGAGGGATCTCGAGAACAAGAAGGGTTCCTGTTCCACGATCCCGATTTGGCTGCGCAGGAAACGACGCGGGAAGCGGTTCAATTCCACACCATCGAGCAAAATGGAACCGGTGGTGTATTCATAGAACCGGGGGAGTAAATTCACCAGGGTGGTTTTACCAGAGCCAGTGGAACCCAGAAGGGCGATGACCTGCCCGGGAGCGCAATGGAAATTGATGTCCTCCAAAACTGCATGATCCTTTTCATAGGAGAACCCGACGTTTTTGAATTCAATTTCGCCGGAAAGCCTGCTGGAAGGGAGATAATCTCCCAGATCCAGGGGTTCACGGTCTTCATGAATGATGTCCATGACACGACCGTAGGAAACCATACCGGTAGACATTTGCACGATCAACCGTCCCAGGTTACGCATGGGATAGATGATCCAGACCACCAGGCCGGCATAAGCCAGGAATGTACCCACGGTGATTTGTCCATTGATAGCCATAATAGCACCCACAACGTACCCGACCAGAATCTGGGAGGTGCAGAGAATATCCGAAATGGGCCAGAAGATAGCGTGCATGGTGCTCAGGCGTTTACCACGGACAAATTTTTCCCAATTGTCCTTGTCGAACTTGTTCATCTCAAAATCCTGGCGGGCAAAGGCTTTCACCACGCGGATGCCTGAAAGGTTTTCCTGCAAGGTTGTTGACAAGACAGCTTCCTGCTCTTGGTATGCCTCGTATAGTTTCGAAACTTTTTTGAAGAAGAATATGGATACACCTACTACAACAGGGACGACGATGATAGAGATCAATGCCAAAGTGACATCCAGGTCCAGCATCACGATCAAG
>JBGQAS010000110.1:0-6518 GCA_041494435.1 Anaerolineaceae bacterium
CTTCCAATGCAGACTTGGTCAAAGGGGCACGGCCGAGATTCGTGTGCAAGATGACACCCGTTGCATTGATCACGCTGACTAAAGAAGGTGTATTCCAAAGAGTCAATTTTTGCGTAACCCGGGAAATAATTTCCTTTTCATTGGGCATTTTGGCTGAGGAACCAATTTCTTGACGGATCTCCCCCAATACTTCCTGGATGGCGTGGGTCGTTAGTTGGCGGCTGAAACACCGGACCAACCCATCCACCTGATGCACTTCGAGCAGCTGCTCAACCGAGGGGATTTGGCGGAGATCACTCATCCACCGGTTCCTTGGGCTTGAATTTGCTGCGTTCCCGTAACCGAATGAAGAATTCGATGGCCACCATACCGACCGCGACCAGGAAGGCACGCAAAGGCGAAAGCACCCGGCCCAGTTGCAGCCATGCCAGCATATCGACAAAAATACTTACGAAAAGGGCTTCCCGGATGTAGACGTTCATTTCAGCCGGTGGATCCGTGGGAAAACGCAAGTGTAGGAAAAACAAGATTGGCAGAGCCAAACCGCTGATCGCGATCGTTAACAGGAGGAAGAAAATCCAACGCGGTCCCAGCGTGGGAAGGGAAAAATTCAGCAATAAAATGAGACCCACCCAACCAACCAGGTTCAGAACAATGCTGGTAATGAGGATGGACAGGGTTTTACTTTTCTGGATGGGCTGCATAATTCTCTCGAAATTTTATTATATCTCATGGCAGATTTTCATAAATCATTCATCAGCGGAAAGGATGGAAAATTCTTTGAGACTGCTACTTGCCTTCTAGCTGTCCATGCAGAGAATAGAGCCGAAACCCGTCAGCGCCAATTACACCAAAAAAATTCACCCTCCGGTACCCCCTCTGGCTCCGCCACCTCCCCCAAATGGCTTATAGCACATTTGGGGGAGCAAAAAGAAGATTTTTATGGTAAACTGAATCCAATCAATTACCAGAGATCATCTGGTACTCATCAAGAGAGGTGGAGGGACCGGCCCGATGAAACCTCGGCAACCGCTCGATAAGAGCTGGTGCCAACTCCGACAGAAGCTACCTGGTGGTGGAATCTGGAAGATGAGCGGAAATGCAGGAATGCAAACACCCTCTCCATCCAGAGAGGGATGTTTTTTATCAAAGGCAGGAAGAAATGGAGGCAGGCATGAACGAAAAATATACCAACCGAAGTTATCTTGACGCTCTCAAAGAGAGGGTCTTAATCTTCGATGGCGCCATGGGGACCAACCTGCAAAAAATGAACCTCACTGCCAAGGAATTTGGCGGAGAGAAATTGGTCGGATGCAACGATCATTTGGTACTTTCTTATCCCAAAGCTGTAGAGAGTGTCCATCGTTCCTTCCTGGATGCCGGTGTGGATGTCATTGAAACTTGCACCTTCCGCTCGAACCGGATCACACTGAGTGAATATGGCTTGGGGGATAAGGTCAAGGAGATCAACAGAACCGCTGCCCAACTGGCAAAAAGACTTGCATCTGAATACAGCACTGCAGACCAACCACGTTTCGTAGCCGGATCGATCGGTCCCTCAGGGAAACTGCCCTCGATGGACGATCCCGAACTCTCCAATGTCACGGTGGATGATCTGATTGATATTTTCAAAGAACAAGCTACCGGATTGATCGAAGGCGGAGTGGACCTGCTGCTCATCGAAACTTCGCAAGATATCCTGGAAGTAAGATCGGCAATCCAGGGAATCAGGAAGTCCTTCGCAGAAACGGGGAAAAAGCTGCCCATCCAGGCGCAGGTCACTCTTGACACTACGGGTCGCATGCTGCTGGGAACAGATATTTCTGCCGTTTTGACCATATTGCAGGGGTTGCCGATCGACGTGATTGGCTTGAATTGTTCCACCGGACCCGAACATATGCGCGAACCGATCCGCTACCTTGGAGAGAATTCCCCCCTGCCCGTTTCTTGCATCCCTAATGCCGGTCTGCCCTTGAACGTGGATGGGCAGGCTGTCTATCCGCTGCAACCTGATACCTTTGCTACGGAGATGAAGGAATTCATTGATAAGTATCATGTGAACGTGGTGGGAGGATGCTGCGGGACTACACCGGAGCACCTGAAAAAATTGGTTGAAAAGGTTCACAAACACGCGAATTCTCCGCGAGCCGTTCATCCCACCCCAGAGCTTGCCTCTTCGATCCAATCCCAACCGATGATCCAGGAGCCGCGTCCCTTGCTGATCGGGGAAAGACTGAATGCCCAGGGAAGCCAGAAAGTTAAGGAGCTCGTTCTGGCGCAAAATTTTGATGGCTTGCTATCCATTGCCCGACAGCAGGTGAATGCTGGAGCACATGGCCTGGATTTGAGCGTCGCCCTCACTGAGCGAGCAGATGAAGCTGCCAGCATGCAGAAAGCCATCAAGAAATTGTCTCCCGTAATCCGGGTTCCCTTGGTCATTGATTCCACTGAACCGGATGTATTCGAAGTTGCCTTGAAGAACTATCCGGGACGACTGCTCATAAACTCCACGAATCTCGAAGGAGGCCGCACGAAAGCTGACCGCGTCTTCGAGCTTGCCCGAAATTACAATGCGGCGGTCATTTGCCTGACCATCGATGAAAAAGGGATGGCTAAAACCCCGGAACGAAAGCTGGAAGTCGCCAAAAGGCTTTGCCAGATCGCCGTGGAAGAGCATTGCTTACGACCGGTTGACCTGGTATTCGACACGCTGACTTTCACCTTGGCAACCGGCGACCCGGAATATGCCGATGCGGCCAAAGAAACGATTGAGGGGATCCGCCTGATCAAAGAGAATATCCCCGGGGTTCTCACTTCACTCGGGGTGAGCAACCTGGCGTTTGGATTTTCTCCGAATGCGCGCGCGGTTCTGAATAGCGTTTTTCTTTATTACGCGGTACAGGCTGGCCTGGATATAGCCATCGTCAATCCAGCTCAGATCATCCCCATCGCGGATCTCCCCCCATTGGAACGTGAATTGGCAGAAGACTTGATCTTCAATAAAAAGCCAGATGCATTGAAAGCATTGATCGAGCATTTCAACCAAACTGAAGGTGAGGGAAAACCTTCAAAGACGATAGATCCATTGAAAGGATTGAATCCCGAACAACGCATTCAGTGGCGCATCCTTCATCGTCAAAAGGAAGGCATTGAAGCTGACATCGACCAGGCTCTTGCGGATCAACCTGAACTACGCTCGGCGAAAGCCGTCGAGCTCTTGAACCAGGTGCTTCTACCTGCCATGAAAGAAGTGGGAGATAAATTCGGGACTGGTGAATTGATCCTGCCTTTCGTGCTGCAATCCGCAGAAGTGATGAAAGTAGCCGTTTCTCACCTTGAAAAATACCTGGATAAACAAACCGGGACGAGTAAAGGCACAATCGTACTGGCAACTGTTTATGGAGACGTGCATGACATTGGCAAGAACCTGGCGAAAACCATTTTCACTAACAACGGTTACACAGTGGTGGACCTGGGAAAGCAAGTCCCCGCGGAAACAATCATCTCCAAAGCCGAGGAAGAAAAGGCAATTGCCATTGGATTAAGTGCCTTATTGGTGAGCACCAGCAAACAGATGCCGCTTATAGTGAATGAACTGCATCGTCGGAACCTCCACATCCCCGTCCTAATCGGTGGCGCTGCTATTAACCAAAGTTTTGCGCACCGCATCGTGCACACAGAAGACGATGGCTGGTATGAACCTGGCGTCTATTATTGCAAGGATGCCTTCGAAGGATTGCAGATCGCGGAACAATTGATTGATCCAGACAAACGCAGGATTTTACAAGAATCAAATTTTCAAGAAGCCCGCGTAAAAGCAGATAAGAAATTTCAGACCAAGCCGATAGGTGCTTCTCAGATCTCGTCCGTGGATCCCCTTTCGTCTCTCCCAAAACCTCCCTTTTGGGGAAGCAAAGTAGTCACAGATATTCCTTTGGACGAGGTCTTCACCCACTTATCCAAAAAGGACCTCTTCCGTCTATCCTGGGGTGGAAAGAATTCCAAGGGAGATGCCTGGCTGAAGATGGAAAAAGAGTTTGAGCAGCGCCTGGAAAGCATGCGCAAAGAAGCCTTGAAAACGGGGTGGTTGAAACCCCAGGCAGTGTATGGTTATTTCCCGGCTCAATCGGAAGGGAACGATTTGATCATTTACCATCCTTCCAACCTGAAAACCATGCCCAAAGAATGGCTGAGGTTTTCCTTCCCAAGACAAAAAGATGATAAGAACCTTTGCCTGGCAGATTATTTCGCTTCCGTCACTTCAAAGCGGATCGATGTGATCGGGTTGCAAGTTGTGACCGTTGGCCCGGAAGCCACTACCCGTTTCGATGAAGCCCTGGCAAAAGATAACTACAGCGAAGCCTATTTCACCCATGGACTCGCAGTGCAAATGGCTGAGGCGACGGCGGAATATGTGCACCAATTCATCCGACAGGAATTAGGAATCGGTCTGGAACAAGGCAAACGATATTCGTGGGGTTACCCAGCCGTACCCGACCTGGCTGAACATGCCAAGGTATTTCAGCTACTGCCTGCTGAAAAAGAACTGGGTCTTCACCTAACCAGCGCCTGGCAAATCGTGCCTGAACAATCCACTGCTGCCATGATCGTGCACCATCCCCAGGCGAAATACTTTAATGTTTTGTAGATTGCACTTCGAAAAACAGTTCACAAGCAGGAGGTGAACCTATGACAGAAATCAAATTTCTAGATGCCCTAAAAAACCCCCGCCCGCTCGTGGCAGATGGAGCCATGGGCACCATGCTACATTCACGCGGGGTCAGTTTTGACAAATGCTTTGACGAGCTTAACCTGCATAACCCCAGCCTGGTGGCAGATATCCACCGGGAATACATCGATGCGGGGGCGCAGATCATCCAGACGAATACCTTCGGGGCGAATCGATACAAGCTAAGCAAAAACAACCTGGAAGGCGACCTGGTTCGCATCAACACTGCCGCCGTGGAACTTGCCCGCCGTGTAGTGATGGCATCTTTCAAAGAGGTGTACATCGCCGGAGATGTGGGTCCGCTGGGAGTGCGCCTGGCTCCGTTCGGACGTGTTCAACCTGAACAGGCTTTTACGGTCTTTAAAGAACAAATCCGAGCATTGGCGGATGCTCAAATTGACCTACTGATCATCGAGACTATGACGGACTCGTTCGAGATCCGTGAAGCCATCCATGCTGCCCGGGATGTGGACGCGAAACTTTCCATCCTGGCTTCCATGACCTTCACTCGCGATGACCGGACCTTGCTGGGAGACAGCCCTGCCAAAATAGCCCGTGACCTCAAGGAATTTGGAGCAGACGTGATCGGGATCAACTGCTCAGGTGGTCCGGACCAATTGCTAAGACTATTACGCCAAATGCACCAGGCAGTCCCAGAAGGCGTGTTTTCCATCATGCCAAACGCCGGCTGGCCCGAACAGGTCAGTGGACGCATTTTCTATCCCGCTGGACCGGAATATTTTGGTGAATATGCACTTTCCTTCTGGCAAGCGGGAGCCAAAGTGATCGGTGGTTGCTGCGGGACAACTCCCGCGCATATTGCTGCCATGCGCAAGGCCGTCGATACTGCCCCCTTGGAACCTCACACAAATGGAAACGTAGTTGTAATAGCCGATGCTGAAGAAACGGATGAATCTGCGGAACAACCCACCCAACTGGCACAGAAACTAGCGAACCAGAAATTCACGATTGCCATCGAGATGGATCCCCCGCGAGGGTTAGCCACTCAAAAGCTCCTGGCGGGTGCCAGCCTATTGGTGGAAGCCGGCGCGGATGTAATTGATGTGGCTGACAGCCCGATGGCACGCATGCGCATGAGCCCCTGGGCGGTGTGTAACCTGATCCAGCGTAAAGTGGGTGTGGAAACCGTATTGCACTTCCCCACGCGCGGACGCAACCTCATCCGCGTGCAAGGCGACCTACTGGCAGCCCATGCCATTGGGGTACGCAATATCTTCGTCATCATGGGGGATCCAACTGCGATCGGGGATTACCCGGATGCTACTGATAATTACGACTTGCTCCCTTCCGGGTTGATCAAGCTCATCAAGGAGGGATTCAATTACGGAGTTGACCATTCAGGTACGGACATCGGGCAACCGACCTCCTTTTTTGTTGGCTGCGCGCTTAACCTTAACCCGGTCAACCCGGCAGAAGAAGCCAAGAACCTCATGCGCAAGCTGGACGCGGGTGCGGATTTCATCCTCACCCAACCCGTGTTTTGCGCTTCTTCTTCTACTAAGTTCCTCGAATACTTCGAAAAAGAGAATGGACCCATCCCCATCCCGATGCTGGTCGGTATCCTGCCGCTGGCATCTCACCGGCATGCCAACTTCCTCCATCATGAAGTCCCGGGAATCGAGATCCCGGAAGACATTCGCAAAAAAATGGAAGCATCGGGGGACGATGGCGCTCGCACGGGCATCCAAATTGCGATAGAATTAATTCAAGAAGTCAAATCGTTTGCGAAGGGTATATATCTTATGCCTGCTTTCAATCGATTTGACTA
>JBGQAS010000303.1:0-3231 GCA_041494435.1 Anaerolineaceae bacterium
AAAGTCAGCAAAAGTGAAAAGAGGATCACGGGGACAACGAGCCAGGCAATCTCTATCCCGGCGGTCAACATAAAAATTACGGCTAACAGGAGCAAGATCCCACCCCCCCAGATCACGCCCTGGTAAGGAATGAGTTTCTTCAAAGAAGTTGCCGGAGTGGTTGCCAGCCAATCTCTAAATTCCCAAATGATCCAGGTCAGGGAAACGAAGAGAAATAGTCCCCAATGGGTGACATAGGACCAGAATGGAGTATAGTCCCCCGTCCAAATCGATACCTGGTTATACCCCTGGGCAAACCAATAGCTGAAGGGTTGATATAGAAGGTATGCCAATGCTACCAGCAACCCCGCTGAACCCAAAACAATGAACAACTTCTTCCAAAAATCAGAAATAAACCTAAACGAATTTGGATTTATTTTAAGGTATTTGAAACCCGCATAGAGAATGGCAACTATACCAAGGGGTAAATAGGTGAATATATCCCAGGTGTTTGTGGGTCTCAGGGCACCAATCGCCAGCCCTCCCAGGAAAATGGTAATAAGGAAATTCAACCAACCTTTTCCTTCTCCCGGCTCATGCCATTTCCACTTGCGCAATACCATAGCCAAAGCCCAGGCAATGGCAAGGATCGAAATGGGAAGAGCATACATGTGAGCATGCGGATCGCCATAGAGAAAAGTGAAATACGGGAATTCGGTGATGGCTTCGCCGGGGATAGCCCGGCTGGGAATCCAATAATAGTCTCCCGGGGGATACTTTAGATTCTGCCCTCCGAGGAACTTGATGAATCCCTGGAATGACCAAATCCAATGCTGAAGGATGCTGACGTTATCGATGGATTGTCCATTTGTCGCAAGATATTGGAACCCCTGCCAGATCATCCGGATTGTCCCGAGATTCCCAAGGACCAAGACAAAAATAGCGGCGATGAGCCCGGCTATCAAAGCAACCTGGGCGACAGTCAGCTTGCGCGGATGATCGTCGATTGATTTTTCCACGCGTTCATCCAGCCAACGGTGGATAATATTCCACCCCACACTGAATGCTCCCAGTCCGACCAGACTGAAAAACGTGGGCAGGATCAGGTTGTAGGCAATGGAAGGGATGATGCCCAAAAGTTTCACCGGCATTCCCGCGATCACAAATCCAAAATAGTAATAATTGATATACCCACCCGCAAACCACGGATCATAAGGCGGGAATGTGGTGCTCTTGATGACTGCATTCAGGTAGGAGAAGTCCATCGGCTTCTCGCCACCTTTCCAGGGATGCCATAAGTCAGGATTTCCCAACCGCACCAGCAGGAAAAAGGTAAAGAAAACCAAGCCGAGGAGTTCAATAAAAAGGATGTGCTTCCAATTTGTTTTGATCTCAGCCAGGATGGATTTGCGATAGAAAAAGAATAACAAACCGTTTACCGCAATAAGCCCAATGAATACCCAGATCAACAAGTTTCTGGTAACGGGTATATTTAACGATCCGGCGATCCATGCCAGGACAGCAAACAATAGCATGCCAATCAATTTTGTGAAAGGATATCCCCTATCCTTTAGTCCGGCTAAACCAATGCGTACCAAAGGATAGACGGCCCATCCCAGTAAACTGATGAAAAGGTACCAGACAACCAGGCCAATACCCGGATATTGATTTATCAAGGCATTGCGATCGAAAAGATCCGACCATGTTCCCCCGGCTTGTTGCTCTTGCAACTGGTCTGCATTCAGCATCAACCCATTTTTTGCACTGGACTGGGGACTGGATGTTTTGCCAGGAAAGCCAGCAGCCGCCAAAAGACTTTGCACATTCTGAATATTAAAATCTGCAGTCTTTTGGAAGAGTAATACCTTGGGATGATCGTAGACAGTAAAAGCTTCTTCTGCAAATTGGGAATTAATCACAAAAGGTCCGAGCGTCGGTTCGGATTGAAAAACCTGGACAAGTTTATATCCCAGTTTACCAGTGAACATTCCCGGTTCTGCCACACTGTAACACCATGTGATTGCCATATCCGGCGGGCAACCAACCAGATCGCGATAAAACTCCGTACTGAGGGGATATTGATCCGGCAAGCGGGAGATGCTTCCCCACTGGCGATTGGAACTTATGAATAGATAATCGGCCTGGTTGAGATCGGATGCCAAACGAGTCAGTTTATCCAGATTGTCATCCCAGTACATTTCCAAATCCAAATCAGTCCGGTACACCCCGGTGAAATAATCGAATACGTTAATCCCATAAAGGCTGTAAGGGAGCGGATCATCCCACGAAGATTCGAGCACCTGCCGACTTCCATAAATGGCAAGCACGCCATTTCCCGCTGAGTTTTGCAAAGTTAATGTGTACTGGGTACTCATCATTAATTCAATGGGGTGATCAAATGTAATCGTGTATCCTGCCCCGCGTGGATCATCTGAAGCTTGGAAAGTGCCGGAAATTGTGGCAGATCCCAGGAACCAGGTGACTTGACCATCCTGGATGGTCAATGTTGCAGTCAGCTTTTTCTCGGAAGCACGGTTATTCCAATCCACAATGTGGGGGATGTATAGAGAACTGATCTCTCCATCCGATATGGGGGTAAATACCGTGGAATAAGAATCTCCATTGTTCAGCAGTTTTACAGGTTCAAGCACGGGCAGTTGATAGGCCGCATTATCCGAGATGACACCCAATGTATTCGGCCCGTAATAAGATAAATATTGGATGTCACCAGCCACGCTGTACGTCAATTGATAGCGATGACCCTTCATCAATGGAATGGGTTGATCGAATGAGGCAGTGTGCGCATCCCCCCTGGGATCAGAAGTTGTTGCAAAAGCATCAAGGATCTGTGCCTGGTAAGGAGTGGCGGGATTTGAATCCAGGTCCACAATGGAAACCTGGAATATTTTCACCGGGTTGACGATGCTGGGATCCAGGCTGATAGGGTTTGAATCCACAATATGACTGAAGGTTAGTGAAACGACCGTACCATCCATGGTCGCCGTGTAAACCTGGGAAACAGGTTGCGAGGGATATACATCCATCCCCATTGGATAAGCCAAGGATTCGTTCATAACCTGGTCGGAAGTTTTTATCTCCAGGTTTAACGGTCCGGGAACATTTTGATATATCCAAGTGCTGGCTTCGATCCGTGTGATCGGTTGGGTATAAATATGAACGAAACCAATCGCCCAGGCGGTAGTCAATCCTAGTACTGCTATCCCAACCACCACGGCGAAAGTCTTGATAATA
>JBGQAS010000407.1:0-2403 GCA_041494435.1 Anaerolineaceae bacterium
CCTGGGTGGCCATCTCGTTTATTGCCGGGAGCTACATCATCGTTCGCGCCCGAAGAAAGGTAAGCCCAAATCATGAAATTTAACCTAAAAATATTTGCATTTTGCCTCGTCCTTGCATTCCTCTTGGCGACCCCCATCCTTGTGATTGCCCAAACAGGAACATCTACGATCACGGGTGATCAGACCATCGTGGATGGGAATTTCTCCCTGCAAGCCGGTCAGACGCTTAACGGTAACCTGAGTGTGGTCAACGGGATCACAGTCCTGGAAGCTGGATCCACGGTAAATGGAGACGTTAGCATCATCCAGGGCAAAGTCGCAGCAGCTGGTTTGATCACCGGTGACTTGTCATGCATCAATTGCAGCGGAAATATTGCTGACACTGCGGAAATCCGGGGCAGCCTGGTTTCGGTAGGAAAAGACTTGAATGTTTCCTCAAAAGCCAAGATCCAGCAGAATTCCAGCATCAACCTGCCCTTCAACCTCAACCTCGGTAATCTGAACCTGAATAATTTGATCCATCAATTCCAACAAAACCAAACCCCACCCACACTGGTTTCCAAAATCCTGATGACAATCTTTGTTGTCCTCGCCATGAGCGCTCTGTCAGTATTAATCGCTCTCCTTTTCCCCAAGGGGACCCGGAACGTGGCTGGTGCTATAGCTTCCCAACCTTTGGCTGCCTGGGGTGTGGGTTTCCTGACTGTGCTAGTGGTTGAGATTGCAGCCGTGATCATGCTCTTCACCCTCGTGTTAATCCCCGTTTCCCTGGTCGCCCAACTGGGGCTGGTTGCTGCGATTGTGTATGGTTACGTGTCATTGGGATATGAAATTGGATACCGGCTGTCCGTGAGCTCCAATTTGAATTGGACGGAACCGATAGCGGCTGGGGTTGGAACACTGCTGCTAGGTCTCATCGTTGGGATTGTCAGTTGGATCCCCATTTTGGGAATCTTGATACTGATCATCACCCCATTCTTTGGGTTGGGAGCTGTGGTGTTGAGTGTATTTGGCAGCAAGCCCTTCCCCTCCGCTAAGATCAATCCGCCCACTTTGCAAACGGTCCCTGCCATATCTCAGAAACCCGTCTCTCCCCAGATGCCTGAACCTTTACCGACACCTCCCACGACACCAAATAGAAGAATTGCCGGAAAACCCAAATCGAAATGATCCTCTGCAAGATCAAGAAATGCCCCATTTTTCATGGGGCATTTCTTTTTAGTACTCCTCCTTGCCCATCTGCCCCATTTAATATATAGTTATCCCCATGAGTACCAAAGATGTAATCATTCACTCCGATCCAATGCCGATCATCGACGTGAAAGGCTCTCACCGGGAAATCGGTCGCCAAATCGGTGAAGCCACCCGCCCCCAGGTGGAACATAGTATCGTGGATGCCCACATGATGATCGACCAGGCGCATGCCCAATTGGGACTGGATTGGAAAGGTGCCAATACTCAAGCTCGGAAATATCTCCCCTTTGCCGAAGAAACCTACCCCGAATATGTGGACGAAATCCGCGGCATGGCTGAAGGAGCTAATGTAAAATTCGACGACCTAGTGGTTTTGAACGCACTCGAAGCTGTAGCCATGGATGCTTTACACCTGACAAAGTGCACCAGCCTAGGCGCGGATGAGCGCCATACTGCCAATCATCATGTGTTGATGGCACATAATGAAGATTGGCTTCCCGAGGATGAACCGGATGGTTACCTTGTAAGGGCGAAGTTAGATGATGAACCTCCTTGGATGGCCATGACCTATGGGGGGTTACTCCCGAATATCGGTTTGAACGCCGAAGGAATCGGTCAAACCTGTGATTCGGTTTATCCCTCCGATATCCGCATCGGAATTCCCCGGGTGATTAATTCGCGGGCTGTACTGGCTGCCTCCACAATTTCCGAAGCCATCCGCCATATGATCGTGCCTCTCCGGGCGGCAGGTTACAACCATATGCTGGGTCATGTAAGCGGTGAACTCTACAACGTGGAAGTCTCTGCGAAGCAATATGCTATCAACTATGCTGATAATGGTTACATTGCACATACCAACCATTTCCTGGATTTGGAAATGCAGAAGATCGAATCCGACCCGGATACCTTGATCAATACCCGGGTTAGATTCTTCCGCGCAAAACGCCTCCTCTACCAAACGGATCGTCACACACACGAATCTCTAAGGACGATCCTGCGTGATCATGTGAACTTCCCTGATTCCATCTGCAATCACGACATGGATGAGATCGATCCCCGCGACCGGGAAAAAACGATCAACAGTCTCATCATGGACCTGAACGATCGAACGATTTCGATAGCCTGGGGGAGTCCATGTAAGAATGAATACCATACGTATCGATTGGAACGCTAAAAATCGGGCGCTTCGCCCGATTTTTCTTATATAGA
>JBGQAS010000177.1:0-5014 GCA_041494435.1 Anaerolineaceae bacterium
AAATTGGAATTCACCAGGCAGCTCGGGACCTTGAAAGCTGTAATTCCTGACCGAGTAAAAGAATTATCCAAAGCGAAGGTCATTGATAAATTGAACAGGGGAGAACCTGGTTTATGGACAAAGGATCCAAAGGGGCAGGTTGAATTTAAAAACCGGTTGGCTTGGCTTCATTCACCAACAACGACCTTGGCATCTGTAATGGAAATCCAGAAATTCGCTGAACATTGCTTCAAAAATGGATTCACCTATGCACTGCTTCTAGGTATGGGAGGCTCCTCGTTGGCACCTGAAGTATTCAGTGAACTATTTGCCGCTGACAAAAAACCAGGAGCTAAAGGTTTGACACTGAAAATCGTGGACTCCACTGATCCTGGCCAAATCGTAGAAGCAGAACAGTTTTCTCGGGTGGAAAATACCTTATATATAGTTTCCAGCAAATCCGGCACAACTGCTGAAGTGGATGCCAACATGAATTATTTTTGGAATCTGGCAGAGAGAAAACTAGGACGGAAAGCCGGAAAGCACTTCATCGCCATTACTGATCCGGGAACACCCCTTGAGAAGGTTGCCCGCCAAAAGAAATTTGCAAAGATATTCCCTGGTGATCCTGGAGTCGGGGGACGCTATTCTGCACTGACAAATTTTGGTATGGTCCCAGCAGCTCTCGCGGGAATCAATATCCGAAAAATTCTGGAAAACGTTGCCGGAATGGTATTTGTAAGTGATCTAGAAACACCCGCTGAGCGAAATCCAGGTTTGGTGCTTGGTGCAGTCTTGGGTGAAGCTGCTCTGGCCGGCAAGGATAAACTCACTTTCATCACTGATCCTGAACTCGGTAGCCTTGGATCTTGGCTCGAGCAATTGGTAGCGGAATCGAGTGGCAAACAAGGCAAGGGTATCATCCCTGTTGACCTTGAACCAGCAGTTCAAGCAGAAAACTACGGCAAGGATCGATTGTTTATTTATTTCCGGAAAAGCGGTTCACAGGAAGCATTTACTCAGAAGCTATTGTTACAAAAGCATCCGGTTCTAGTCTTCCATTTGGATGACCTATATGACATTGGCTCGCTTTTCTATGAATGGGAAATTGCGATTGTGGTTGCATGCCAAATCCTTGGCGTGAACCCGTTCGATCAACCTGATGTGCAGTTGGCAAAAACACTCGCATACAAAATGCTCGATCAATACCTGCAAAAGAACGCCTTTCCAGAAATCACTCCTGTTTGGAAGGATAAAATATTTCAGGTTTATGGAAAGGATCTTCCCAAGAAATTCTCTTCAAGTACGATTAGTGATGTGATCAATAGTTTCTTGAGACTGGCGAAAAAGGATGATTACATTGCGATCAATGCTTTCCTTCCCCGCAATCTAAATAATATGAAAGACCTTCAGTCTTTTCGAAAATCGATTTTGTTAAAAACCGGAAAGGCAACGAATTTAGGCTTTGGACCACGTTATTTGCATTCAACCGGGCAATTGCATAAAGGTGGTCCCAATAAGGGATTATTCATTCTCGTCACCCACGACCCTGATAAAGATATTGCCATTCCCAACCAGAAATACTCCTTCGGAATTTTGGAAAAAGGCCAGGCATTGGGCGATTTTGAGTCCTTGCAATCCCGTGGACGCAGGGTTATCCGGATCCACACAAACCAGAAACTAGGAAATCTTTTGAAAAAGGACTCAACAAAATGAACCGCATCGAAGAATTTCAAAAGAAACGCCTAATCCTCAACAAGCGAGTAATGGCCACAGAACATCTTGGCATTAAACGATTTTTCAACCTGGATACAAGCGCTTACCAGGATGCCGCTTTGGATGCAAAAACCAAGGAATTGCTGGGTTTGGTAGCTTCGATGGTATTACGCTGCAATGATTGCATTGACTACCATGTGATTCAATGTGTGGATCTTGGATGGACCGATGTTGAACTTTACGAAGCTTTCAATGTCGCTTTGGTTGTGGGTGGCAGTATTGTGATCCCGCATCTGCGCCATGCCGTTGAATCGCTTGATTTATATAGGGAATCAAAAAAGAGTCACTAGAGTCTATTGACAGTCTATTTCCCAAACAGTAATTGAGCAGGGAGGCAACTGACCAAATAAGTTGCCTTCTTTTTCATTTGGTTTTTGGGTTTGGGTCAAATGTAGTTTGTTGGGGGATTTGGCTGTATTGGCGTCCAGCGGATTTGATGTCAGGGTTGTGGATAGTAAGGGTTTTAGATCCTCCCATCACGAAGTCTGGATTCGCACGTTCATTTTTGAATAGGGGTGGCGATTGACCAAGCCAATTACCAGCTTGTGAGTTCCATCGGTAGTTGCTGTGATATCTAGGTACGGTACATCCGTGTGTGCTTTGACATTCATCCCCATTGGTAGGCTATTAAAAGTCAGCGATTCTACTTGAACACTCAATGCAATGGTTTTCATTTTGGTATACATCAGGAATGGAAAATACATCGCTGTTGGGTATGCCATTTCTGGGGTGGTGACAATCAATGGCAACACATTCACCAGCTGTGCTAGGTTAGTCATTTCTAGGGAATTACACTGCCGATGAAAAACATACAACATCCCAGCACAATACAAAGCATCCCGCATGGTATAGACCAGTCCATGCATGCTTTTAGCGTCTTCAGGCGGTGTGGGCCACAAGTTCCATTCATCCAATGCCTGCAAGATGGGTTTCTTTTTCGCATATTTACCAATTTGCCGATCAACCCGTTGAATAATTTCTTCTACATCTAGGGGAGCTGCGCAGATGATGTGATGAAGTTTTTCAATATCGGGTTCTTCTTGCCAGGCAGTTTGATCAGGTTGGTATATATGCCACGAAAGGTAATCGAAATGATCCCCCGCTTGACTGAGGACAATTTCGTTCCATTTTGCTCCGGCGTCATCAGGGTCGTCAGAGAGTGGAGTGTTGCCAACGGCTACAATTTTTATCGTGGGATCTTCTTTTCGCATTTTTTTCGAAAATTAAACAAGGCGTTTGGCATAATTCTTAGCGCTGGTAGCCACCATCCAGGATATGGAGCGCGGATCTGGGGTGATGTTGTTGTACATGAATGTGTTAAAGAATTGATTTTCCACTCCCCAGGCAAGCGAACCCAGAAAACCAAGAGAAATAATAACAAACCAGGTCTTTTTCGTGAGC
Source organism: Anaerolineaceae bacterium (assembly GCA_041494435.1). GTDB lineage: Bacteria > Chloroflexota > Anaerolineae > Anaerolineales > Anaerolineaceae > JBGQAS01. Next base: position 3,157 of record JBGQAS010000177.1, read on the forward strand.
ATGTTGTACTCCGGCAGAGTGGATTTATTGTTGCGCCAACGCGATCGCACCCAGGCTTCCGGCTTTTTTACCTAATCCGGGCGGGACTATGTATTCTTCAATGTGTTTTGAAAGTGCAGGGGATTCGATGTACCGGTTCAATAAGGATAATGTTTTTTGTTGTATCAAGGGGAATAGAAAGTCGTTTTGCATCACTCCGCCACCCAAAATGATCCTTTTAGGGGATAGTGTGCAGATGAAATTATGCAATGCCAGTGAAATGTATTCTTTTTCCAACTCCCACGCTGGGTGATCGCGTGGAAGATTTTCAGCCTTAATTTTCCAGCGCTTTTCAAGCGCAGTTCCCGAAGCCAGGCCTTCAATACAATCTTTGTGAAAGGGACAACATCCTTCGAATGGGTCTCTGATTAAATCATGCGGGATGTGTATATGACCCAGTTCACAATGGGTTAGCCCGTGGACAGGTTTTCGATCAATGATGATCCCGCCTCCGATCCCTGTTCCAATGGTTATATACAAAAAATCAGTCAGTTTCTTGCCAGCTCCCCATTTCATTTCCCCAATCGCAGCGCAATTGACATCTGTTTCGAAATAGATCGGGTGGGATAATTCCTTTTGCAGGATTTTCAGGATGGGGGTATTTTGCCAGCCGGGTTTGGGTGTACAAGTGATCGATCCAAAGGTTTTCGAATCGGGATCCAGGTCCACCGGACCAAAACTTCCCAAGCCAATGGACTCAATTTGGATTTTCCGAGAGGCTGCTTGTTCACAAAAGAAACCGGTTACAGCGGAAAGTGTTGACTCAGGATCGGTGGTTGGCAACTGAATTTCCGCCAAAATATCGTCAGGTCCATTGGCAATAATGCAGTTAAAATGAGTACCACCAGCTTCAATGCCGCCAAAATATTTTTTCATCGAAAATCAAAACCTTTTCTGGATTTGGTGTTAATCATAGCATATGACTTTCTTGCGGGTATTCAAAGTTGATCACTGGGGTCATAAAGCAACTTCAAATCATACTAAGCTACTATTGGAGAACTAATGGATCTTTTCGATAAGTGTGTTAATTACACGGATGCAAGAGAAGCAATTGCCAATGGAATTTACCCCTATTTCATTCCACTGAACGAAAATGAAGGCACGGAAGTTATTTTCAAGGGTCAGCGCTTGATCATGTGCGGCTCCAACAATTACTTGGGATTGACCACGCATCCCAAAGTGAAGCAGGCTGCCATCGATGCAATCACGCGGTTTGGCACCAGTTGTACCGGTTCTCGATTTCTTAATGGCACCCTGGCAATGCACGAACAGCTGGAGGGAGAATTAGCTGAATGGGTAGGTAAGGAATCTGCCTTGGTGTTTTCCACTGGTATGCAAACCAATTTAGGTACAGTCAGTTCCCTTATCACTCGCGATGACGTTGTCATCTTGGATAAGGAAGATCATGCGAGCATCGTGGATGGAGCCCGCCTGGGATACGGCAAGATCGAGCGTTTCCGCCACAACGACATGGACCACCTGGTAAGAGTGTTGCAGAGCATCCCCCTTTCTGTCAGCAAAATGATCGCCGTGGATGGCATGTTCAGCATGGAAGGCGACCTGGCGGACCTGCCCGGTATCATCCAAAAGGCCAAGAAATATGGTGCTCGCATCATGGTTGATGACGCTCACGGGATGGGTGTTTTAGGTAAAGGTCACGGCACAGTGGCGCACCAAAATGTGACCAGGGATATAGACTTGATCATGTCTACCTTCAGTAAATCCTTCGCTTCTCTGGGCGGATTCATCGCCGGGGATGAAACGGTCATTCATTACATCAAACACCACGCCCGCGCTTTGATCTTCAGTGCAAGCATTC
>JBGQAS010000368.1:0-2712 GCA_041494435.1 Anaerolineaceae bacterium
ACCGACCTGATTGACTCTCTTAAATTTACAATTAAGCAGCAAGGTATCACCAAATCCAACGAATTCGATGCAGTTATCCATACAGAGTTGATGAAGCATCTTCTGCCTCCGCCTCCCATCGACTTTGGTAGCCAGAAACCGGCTGTTATCCTCCTGGTGGGTGTGAACGGTTCAGGCAAAACTACTACAGCAGCCAAGTTGGGTAAATGGTTTGCGAACCAGGGTAATTCCGTTTTACTTGGCGCTGCTGATACCTACCGGGCAGCCGCAGTTGATCAACTTGCGGTTTGGGCGGATCGACTGAAACTCCCCATTATTTTTGGTCAACCCAATGCCGACCCCGGCGCTGTAGCCTTCGACGCCGTGCAATCAGCCATTTCCCGTAAATTTGACATCCTGTTGGTCGATACCGCCGGGCGCTTGCACACCCGTTTCAACCTCATGGAAGAGTTGAAAAAAGTCTCCAAGGTGGTTGCCAAAGCTCTGCCTGGTGCTCCACACGCCACCTGGTTGGTTATTGATGCCACCACGGGTCAGAATGCCCTTTTGCAGTCCAAAGCCTTCAAGGAAGCCGTAAAAGTCGATGGGATCATCCTCGCAAAATTGGATACATCCGCCAAAGGGGGGATGGCGTTTGCTATCCAAAAAGAACTGGGATTGCCAATCCTGTTCGCTGGTTTGGGTGAAACCGTGGATGATTTGCAGCCTTTTTCACCCGAATCGTTTGTGAACGGGATCTTGGGGAAATAAATTGTTGGAGGAAACATGCAAGACCTGACGTCACGAATCAACGCGCTCCAGTCCAAAATCCATGACCTTATGGAGCATCTTTGACCTGCCCAAAAAGCAGGACGAATTGACTCTTTTACAAAAGCAATCCGAAGATCCCAAGTTATGGGATGATTCCAACCGCGCTCAGGGAGTGATGAAACGGTTGGCAGACCTGCGCGATGAAATTGGTCTGTGGAACAACCTGAAAAAGAAGATCGATGACACCGCTGAATTGGTCGCGATGGAAGATCCTTCATTTGAAGCTGAAATTACGACTGAAATTGATTCCATCGAAAAGGAACTGGCAATACGCGAATTTGACGTTTTGCTTTCCGGACCGTATGACCGCGGCAATGCCATCCTTGAGGTCAGTTCGGGTGCTGGCGGAACTGAATCCCAGGACTGGGCATCCATGCTCGAGAGGATGTACCTTCGCTGGTGTGAAGATCACAAGTTCAAAGCCACCGTCCTCGACAGGTCCGAAGGCGAAGAAGCTGGGATTAAGTCCTCGACGATTTCGGTTGAAGGTAAATATGCCTATGGTTACCTGCATTGCGAAAAAGGTGTCCACCGTCTCGTGCGGCTATCGCCTTTCGATGCCAATCATCGCCGGCATACCTCTTTTGCCAAGGTGGAAGTCCTTCCTGAAGCCTCCCAGGAAGATCCTACTGTCCAGATCAATCCAGAAGATATCAAAATAGATACCTTCCGCTCGTCCGGTGCAGGAGGTCAGAATGTTCAGAAAAACTCCACCGCCGTGCGTATCACCCACATCCCCACCGGGATCGTGGTTTCCTGCCAGAATGAAAGGTCTCAGATGCAAAACCGGGAAAATGCCATGAAGGTGCTCCGGTCGCGGCTTTTGCAGATTTACCAGGACGAAAAAGACAAGGAATTATCCAAGCTGCGCGGCAAATTCATAAAGACCGAATGGGGAAGCCAAATTCGTTCCTATGTTCTTCATCCTTACCAGATGGTCAAAGATCACCGCACGGAATATGAAACCAGCGCCACCGGTGGCGTTCTCGATGGTCGCATTGACGAATTCATTCAGGCCTGCCTAAAACAACAATAAAAACCTTTCTAAGTCAACACTCCCCCAAATATCTCGTTTTGTGAGGTTTTGGGGGCGATGGCAAAGCCAGAGGGGGTAGATTTTTCCCTCATTAGTTCAAAACTTAGTTATTAGTCCAATATTCTCGCCAGCTCGATCATTTTCGGATCGAGCGCTTTCTTCGTATTGACTACTACATCCAGGGGTGTTGCCACAGTTTCACTCTTCATGGTTCCCACCAGGGTTCCGAAATTCCCTTTTTGGATCTGTTCCGTCGCACCCGCTCCCAACCGGCTCGCCAGTATGCGGTCATAAGCGCTCGGGACACCACCTCTTTGCACGTGACCGATGATGGTCACCCGAAGATCGAATTCCAGCTGTTCCTTATGGGCTTTGAAGTACTCGTCCAATTGGGTGGCATTATATTTCGCACCTTCAGCTACAATGACGATCCCATGGATTTTCCCTTTGCGGTAGGCTTCGCGCAGCACATCTGCGATCTGTTCCGGTTTGATCTCCACTTCGGGTATCTCTACCATTTCAGCACCACCCGCAATTCCCGCCATCAGTGCTAGGTAACCGCACTTCCTACCCATAACTTCAATCAGAAACGCCCTCTGGTGAGAAGAAGCTGTCGTTTTTAACCTGTCTATGGCTTCCAGGGCGATATTGAGTGCTGTATCCACCCCAATCGTGATTTCCGATCCATATAGGTCGTTATCAATAGTGGATGCAACGCCTACTGTCGGAAAACCCATTTTATTCAATAAATACGCACCAGTTTGTGAACCGTTTCCCCCAATCACGACTAGTGCGTCAATTCCTCCTTCGTTCAAGCTTCGGACTGCTTTGATCCGACCTTCCTCAGTCATGAATTCTTGCGAACG
>JBGQAS010000435.1:0-2206 GCA_041494435.1 Anaerolineaceae bacterium
CCCAACAATCTGTTGCGTCCCTTCCTTCGGAGAATACAGTGCAGATCGGAGCACCTTTCGAGATAGTCTCTCCAGTATGGGGAATATCCGCTATGCCTTTCTTCTTCCAGGCAGAAGTATCGCCGAGAGTAGTATCACGCCCAGCATACAAAATCCCCTTTCCTATTACCGGTTGGACTGGAAGAACAGGCAAGCTCTCCGGCAACTTTCCCTGGCAGGCATTTACATGCAATCGGAACATGTTCAGTCCATACAATCGTTCAAAAAGCTCCAACGAGCCAATCCATCGAGGATTGACCTCCAATAGATAAGGGACATCATCATGAAGGATAAAATCGATCCCATTAACGCCAACCAATCCAGTTTCCCGAGTCAAGAGAAGAACTGCTTCGGATATTAAATTCTCCAATGCTGAATCCTTGTAAGGTGCTGTATTTCCGCACCAGGCAAAAGGGGTTGCTCCCAATTCTGGAGAACCCGCCCATTGGCGAGTGAGTCCAATCAACAATGATTGTTTTCCATTCGCCAGAAAACAAGCTGACATTAACTGGCCATCGATTTTTTCCTGAAGCACCTCGAATTCTTGGGGTGCTGCTTTACCATCCCATTCCCGAACGCCTAAACCTCCACTATGCCTTCTGTCTTTGATCAACCACTCTCCCTGATTTGGTAATTGATCTCGAGGCAAGAGTGTCCTTGGAAACCGTAATCCGTGGTCGATCAGATTTTTTGATAATACAAGTGGATCTCGGGCTTTTTGGATGGCATTAGTTGAATTCGTCCAATACATGCTGAGTTTGCCAATATCCATTAAACCTGATTCGTTTTCCAAACCCGCTCCCACAACGATCTTGTCCACCCTGCCTGCGAGGGTTTTAGCAGCAACGACTAAATTTTTGAGGTTGGGTTCAGATGAAAAATCCCTGGCAAGAGAATAGACTTGGGCAGTGGCAGGTTGATCGCTATCCCCGAAGTAATCCAAGCTGATCACCTCGTACCCAGCAGCTACTGCCGATTGTGCCATCTCGCGAGTGACTACGCCGACTAATAAAACCTTCATCTTCTGATTTTATATCTCTACTGGGTTGAAACTATATTTAAAATATTTCAAACAAAAGTTTGTCAATAAACATTTTGTGGTTAAAGTTTGAGCTTTGCTTTTTGAGCATCTGAATAAAACATTTTAACTGTATCCAGCGAATACTCATCCAGATCTTTGCCGATAAGGTGAAGCTTTTTGAGAATATCGTGAGTGACAGTGATCACATGACAACCAACTTCATCCGCCTGAAAAATGTTTAGTAGTTCGCGGGGACTAGCCCAGATCAACTCCTGGTTGGGAAAATCCGCCATGATCTCGACTGATTTTTTCATAATGGGCATCGGGTCTCGGGCCGTATCAGCAATACGACCGGCAAAAATAGAAATATATGAAGGCACATGAATGCCTAACGCGGGTGAAATCAACTGGACTTGTCCAGAAGTCATCAGCGCAGTTACATTTAGCTGAACTCCCTCAGATGCTAACCGCCGAATTAATTCAACCGAAGATTCATTCCGAGTATTCGTCACCGGGATTTTAACAAACACATTTTTCCCCCAGGCGGAAATTTTCCACGCCTGCTTTTCCATCTCGTCAAATTCATCTGAAAAAACTTCAAACGAAATGGGTCGATCTGGAATTCGTTCCAAGACTTGCCTGGCAAAATGTTCATAGTCCGAAATCCCGCTCATTCGCATGAGGGTGGGATTGGTCGTGAACCCTTTGATATAGGGATTTTTATAAAGTTCAAGCATCCCATTCAGATCAGCTCCATCTGCAAAGATCTTCACCTTCAACTGATCCAATGTTTTCATTTTGATCCTTCTAAAATAATGGGCGCTACAGAAATGGTGTCTTCGATATTATAAGTCGCAGGCGATCCCTGATATAGTTCGGAATATTTGTAGTCCACAAATATGGTTTTCAATCCCGCTGCCTGGCCGGCAGCAATATCCTGCCAGCGGTCCCCCACCATCCAACTCCGCGAAAGATCGAGGGAATATTTCTCTGCAGCTTGAAAAATTAAACCGGGTTTAGGTTTTCGGCAGTCACACTGATCCTGGTTGTCGTGGTAACAAACAAAGATTTCTTTAATAGATGTATGGTTTTGAATGAAAGCATTGATTATTTCAACCATTTCGCGGGATTGAGTTCCGCGGGCGA
>JBGQAS010000338.1:0-2908 GCA_041494435.1 Anaerolineaceae bacterium
AGTGCCAGGTTTTGCCCACGCCAGAAACGAGTGATCAAATCGGGGGATTTTTCTTTTTCGTTGTGCTCATTGAGCAAGATGAGCTCTTTGGGTTCGATACCTAGTTTCTTCAGTAGTGTGCTGCCGACCCGGGCTTCCTCGCAAACAACGGCATCCACGCTCTTCAAAATCTCCAACGCTCGAAGGGTGATATCCTTCCAATCCCCAATGGGGGTTGCCACGATGTATAAAGCTCCCGGTTTGGCAACTTGCAGAGAATTATTCTTCATGAGCTCTACCCGAATTGCTCCAGACCACACCGCGGCGGGGAGCGAAAAAGAATGCCAGCAGGAAGATAAGAGTGGCGACCAGGACAATGGCGGCACCGGAAGCAACATTCAAATAGAAACTGATGTACAAGCCGACAAGGCTTGAAAAAGCGCCAATAGCAGCCGAGACGCCAATCATTGTCGAAAGTCGGCGAGTCAACAATGCCGCTGCAGCGGGAGGTGTGACCAACATTGCAGCAACCAATCCAATCCCTACTGTTTGCAGGGACACCACGATCGTTACCGCTAAAAGGATCAAAAGCAGCAAACGGAAACCTTCCACGGGAAGATTTAGTGTTTTTGCCAGGATGGGGTCGAAGGTGATGACTTTCAGCGGGCGATAGGAAAGGATCAAGATAATCAATATGGCGAAAGATAATCCAAGGATGAGGATCAAGTCCTGCCAACTCACGCTCAAGACGTTTCCAAAGAGGATGTGGCTCAAATCGACTGCATAAGTCCGGATGGTGCTGATGAGGGCAATCCCAAGGGCGAGTGCAGCGGCAAAAAGAATCCCAATGGCTGTGTCTTCTTTGACCTTTTCAGTCTTGGTGAAGGAATTGATTAATACCGCAACCAGGATAGCAGCCACTAGTGCACCCCACAACAAATTAATCCCGAGCAAGTAAGCTACCGCAACACCGGGGAGAATGGCATGTGCCAGGGCATCCCCGAGGAAAGCCATCGACCGCAGGATCACGTAGCAACCGATGATGGCACACAACATGCCCACAACAATCGAGGCGATCATCCCGCGCTGCATGAAAGCAAATTGGAAGGGTTGGATCAACCACTGGATCATGGCTTTTTCCCTTTCTCCACGGGTGGGCAGCACTCTTCGACAAGTATCCCGCCATCGAGATAAAGCAGGTGATCCCCGAACGCAGCCTGGACGGACTGATGGGTGAATACTTCATTGGGTTTACCGAAAGCGATCACTTCCTTGTTGAGCAAAAGAATGAGCTCAAACTTGGAAGTAGCCATGTTAAGATCATGGGTCGAAACCAGGGTGGTGACTTTTCGCTCGTGCAGGAGTTCGAAGATCCCGAGCGTGATTTCCTGGGTGGCGGCATCCACTCCAGTAAAGGGTTCATCCATTAATAGGATGTGGGGTTCCTGGGAAAGTGCTCTTGCCAAAAATACGCGTTGTTGCTGACCACCGGAGAGCTCGTCGAGCCGATGGTTTTTCAGGTCGGAAATTCCCATTTTTTCCATGCTTTTTTCGACGATATTTTGGTCGTAATTTTTGGGAGCTGCAAACCAGCCTAATTCGCCATAACGGCTCATCATGACCACATCTTTTACAGTGACTGGGAAATGCCAATCCAATTCTTCGCGTTGGGGGATATAGGCAATGCAATTCTTGTGTAATCCTAACGGCTGCCCGTGGATTCGGATGGTCCCAGATTGGACGGGGAGAAGCCCGACCAGCGCTTTGAAAAGCGTGGATTTGCCTGCGCCATTTGGTCCCACAATAGCCACCAGGGCACCGTGCGGGATCTTCACGGTAATATCCTTCAAAGCTACCATGTTGTCATAATGCACGGTGACATGGTCAAATTCCAAGGTGGCGGGTTCAACTGGAGAAGAGCGTGGTGTCAAATTTCCTCCTTTATTTCAATGCATTGACAATTTGAGTCGTGTCATATTTCATCATTTCAATGTAGGTGGTGGCTGGACCACCCGCGGGAGAAGTTGAATGAGTATACAAACTCTCCACAATCTTGATCCCGGTTTCGGTAGCCACCTGTTGTGCCAAATCGGGGTTGGATCCAACCTCAAGGAATACAGCCTTGACTTTATCGGTTTTGATCGTGGTGATCAAATTTGCCATTTGCTGGGCGGAAGGAGAAGCATCCGTGCTGGTGGATGGGATGACCGCTCCCACGATGGTAAAACCGTATCGGTCTGCGTAATACCCGAAGGTTTCATGATTTGTCACCAGGAGTCGACTTTGAGAAGGGATCGTACTCACTTGGTTCTGGATCCATTGGTCAAGCGAATTCAATTGAACGATATAGTTTTCAGCATTACTAGCATAAGAAGAAGCATTGATAGGATCCATGGTCGCAAAAGCATCCCGAATATTTTGGACGTAGGTGATTACGTCGATTGGGTCCAGCCAAAAATGAGGGTCAAGGATTTGCCCGGTCGGGGAAAGTACATCACTCGGTGGAATTTCCCCAGGTTTGGGCGTACGATTGGTCAACCCTTTCGACGCTTCGATGGTGGGGATATTGATGGTGTTACTGGTGAGGGTTACCGCGAGCCAGGATTCCAGGTCGGCTCCATTCGTGATGATTAAATCACTGGAAGCCAACTTGACTACATCCTGCGGGACCAGTTCAAAACTGTGAGGATCGAGTCCCGGGGGGATCAGGTAGGAGACTTGGAAATGATTGCCGGCTACATTCTGGGCAATATCTGCCAGGAAGGTTTCAATTGCTAGAACTTTGAACGTATGTTGGGTTGGAGTCACAGGGGCAGACTGACACGAGACCAGCAAAAACAGGCATGCGGATAAAATGACCAACCCTTTTTTCATATTAATAATTCCATCCTAAATCAGCGGCATTTGGTACATAATCCTGTGAATTGCA
>JBGQAS010000206.1:0-4522 GCA_041494435.1 Anaerolineaceae bacterium
CTAAATACGAACCACCTGCCGGAAGTGGTGTACCCGTAAAGAAATAACGGATCCAATAAATCACTGGATTCATTCCAGCGTACGTAATTGGTTGAGGAAAAAGCTGACCTTTGGCGATGAATTTGAGCAGGAGGTATAAGATTGAGTTGCCTTCAAATACCTGACCGAGTGGTAATGCAATGGGGAGCCGGACCACGGGTGAGATATACAGTCCATAGAGCAGGACGGGAATAGCTACGAGCAAGCCCGCCAGAGGACCGGCAATCCCAATATCCAGGAGGATGCGCCTGTTCCTGGGAGGTTCCTTAAGCTGGATGAAGGCACCCAAGGTACCAAATAAGCTTAACGGAAATGGGATGAAAAAAGGTAGGGTGACTGCAGTTTTATGATAGCGACCGGCAAGGTAATGACCGAATTCATGGCAGAGCAAGATAGCCAGTAAAGAAACCGCAAACGGCAGACCACTCAGCATGAAATTAAACAAGCCAGGAATATTGGAGGGTAGATCACTGTTGGCGAAGAAGTAAGCACCAGTAAATGTCACACTGATAACTGTTAGAAAGAAAAACAAGATATTCCCCCAGTTTCGGGAAGGTTTCGGCTGAATAATCCCTTTCATTAATTGGATAACCTGGTGGTTTTCTTCCAAACGAAAAAAAGGCGTTACGTATTCCGGGCGCAAGGTCTTGGCGATTTGATCATATGCTTGCGCTGAATCCTGACTGTATAGCTGACCTAGATATCGGACCAGAAATTTATTCTTGCTATCACCCCATTCTGTGGCATCGATGCGGAAATATTGGGCGATAATCGGAGTGTAAACATCATCTTGTACGGGTTGAACAATCTCAACTGGCTGCAACATTTTTCCCAATCCTTTTTTTACCTATAAGAACAACAGGCGGGAGTGGATGGGGGTCGAACCCACCGCGGCCCGCAACGCGACCCGCCACCGGTTTTGAAGACCGGGGAGCCCACCGGAACTCAACCACTCCCAACGGCTAAGGATACCGCAGGGAGGATGAATTTGCAAGTAATCAAGGTTAAGAAAAGTTTATCAGGAGATTATTGCTGGAGGCACCCAAATCCTACCAATAAGGAAAAAATATCGATGGTTTTTACGAGCAACGACTCTACGTTGACTAATAAACTGGCGAATCTGATGTCTCGGGCTGGAGGGTTGGATAATGCGGTAGGATCTTTCAGGCATCAGTCATTGAAGATGACTTCCGCCTGATCACTCGTCTTTGAATTGAGAACGTTAGCAGCACTTCCATTAACCACTGCGATAGCTAATGAACCGCTGCTATCAAGCAATGCGATTAATGTCCCCGCGGGGCGCTCACCAAAAGTGGAAACAAGCCCAGATACTTGCCTATCTTTGATTTTGACGACCATAGCACTCACATTTTGTAAATGACTGAGGTTTAGATTGGTGGACAAGTTGCCGAAATGATCGATATGGATTACCTGACCCAACCAACCCTTCCGAGTGCGCACCGGTGTGGGGATTTCAAGCCTGACTGGATCTTCGATTTTTGTCCCAAGCGCGTCTAGAGATACACCAGATGCAAGGTACGCAGCTACCGGTGCAAAGACATCCCGACCGTGGAAGACGGAAGACACACTTGAAAGCCAATACTCAGGACGGTTCAAATGAACGAATTTGATAGTCTCATGATTAACTTCCGCATGTGCAATGATCAGACTGAATAGGCCATTGTCGGGCCCAACAAAATACTGTGATCCTAGTTGGGCTGCAATCCCACGCCGAGATGTACCAACACCTGGATCAACTACAGCGACATGGATTGTTCCAGGTGGAAAATATGGAGCTGTTCGCCCGAGGAGAAGACCAGCCTCAAGGATATTTTGGGGTGAGATATCATGACTCAAGTCGGCAATCTGAACACCTAGTGCAATCTTCCAGATTACACCCTTCATGACCCCCGGATAGCCGTCGCGCGTCCCAAAATCGGTTAATAAGGTGATGACAGTCATGGAATTATTTTATGATAAAAACTGTACCCACCATCCCGGCACCAGAGTGGACCGATAAGCCTGGCGTAACTTCCACCAAGGGGATATCTTCAGGGCAACTCATCCGGCTACGAATTTCAGCAGTGAAATTTCGTGCCATCTCGGGTGCGTTCACATGCAGAACGCACATTTTCTCAATCTGGTTATCGCCGGTTTTTAGCGCGGCCAGCTCAATCACACGTTCCCAGGCTTTTTTCTGCGTGCGGACGCGTTCCAACAGGTCGAGTTTTCCATCGCGAATAGTAAGGATGGGTTTGACATTCAACATGTTTCCCATGCTGGCGGCGAAGTTCGTCACCCGTCCCCCCATGGCGAGATACTTCAGGGTGGAGAGGGCCGCGAATAAATGGGTGCGTGGCTGGAGGTCTTCGATGATGGTGGAGATTTCAGAGATCGATGCCCCGTTTGAAGCAGCTTCAGCAGCAGCCAAAGCCATGTATCCCATACCCATCGACAGGCTGCGAGAATCGATGACGAGGATTTCACGATCAGGGAATGATTCACGCGCAGTGAGGGCAGCATTATAGGTGGCACTGACTTCTTTGCTCACACACAGGCAAACGATTTTTTGTGCTCCCGAATCGAAAGCGTTCTTGAAGGCAGTAATAAATCTTCCTGGAGAAGGCGCAGCGGTGGTCGGCAGTCGGCCTTCCTTATCAATGCGGCGGAAAGTATCCGCATCGTTGATGGCGTAGACTGCTTCATAACTTTGCTCGCCGAAATTGATGTTCATAGGGATCTGGTAAAGGTTATAACGGGCAGCAATGGCAAAGGGGATACTTGAGTCGGTATCGGTAATAATGTTAATTTCCTGCATGTATGGACCTCGTGGATTTTTCGTTAGTTATACCATTAACCCCCATCAGTCTATTAGGGTGTGATAAAATTGCGGGCAATTGTCCGGGGTACTTGCTGCAATCATTTATATTACGCAGGGTTTGGAGGATGTATGGAGAATCAGGAATTATTGGCAAGGATCAAGGAAGATGAAGTCAAGTTCATTTCTCTGCAGTTTACGGACGTCACAGGGACGGTGAAAAGTGTGGACATCCCGATCGGACGCCTCGAAGGCGCATTAGATGATGGGGTGTGGTTTGACGGCTCGTCGGTGGAGGGGTTCGCACGCATTCAAGAAAGCGATATGCGCCTGGTTCTAGACGTTGGCACCTACGCCGTGCTCCCCTGGACGCTTCCTGAGCTACGGAGAGCGCGTATCTTTTGCGAGATTTTCCAACCCGATGGTAAACCATTCCCTGGTGACCCGCGCGGAACATTGAAGCGATTGTTGCTCAAGCTGTCAGAACGGGGATGGAAGTATAACGTCGGACCGGAACCGGAGTTTTTCCTGTTTCGGGGTGGAAATGGAAATGAGAGCATCCATCCAGTACCGCATGATGTGGGAGGGTATTTCGATTTCTCAGCGAATGATGATGCGGTGAGGGTGCGCACAGAGCTGATGGATGCATTGGAGGGGATGGGACTGGAGGTGGAGACAGGTCATCACGAGGTTGCACTGGGTCAACATGAGATTGACTTCCGTTTCGATGATGCCTTGCGAACTGCCGATAACGTCTTGACGTTGAAGTACACCGTGAAGGCGATTGCTGCCCAACACGGATTGATCGCATCATTCATGCCCAAACCGATTTACGGAATCAACGGATCGGGCATGCACGTTCACCAGTCCATGTTCGACATGCAGGGAAATAACCTGTTCTCAGACCCAAAGGATGATTTCCATTTATCATCGATTGCGTATGCTTTTATCGCGGGTCAGCTGGCTCATGCCCGGGCATTGGCAGCCATCGTTGCGCCGACGATAAATTCATATAAAAGGCTGGTGCCGGGTTATGAGGCCCCGGTATACATCGGCTGGGCACAGATCAACCGGTCAGCGCTGATCCGCATTCCGAAATGGTCAGAAGGCAGGGATCAATCCACGCGGGCAGAGCTGCGCTTCCCGGACCCGTCATCCAACCCATACCTGGCATTCACCACCATGCTGGCAGCCGCGCTGGATGGAATCGAGCGGAAATTGGAGTGCCCGAAACCCTTGAACCAGGTTAATGTGTATGAGCTCACGGATGAAGAACGGAAAAGCCTGGGTGTGGAGGAGCTTCCGGGATCACTGGGTGAGGCGCTGCACGAATTGGAGGCAGATACGGTGATCAAAAGTTCACTCGGGGCGACTCTCTACGAGGCATTCGTGCGGGCGAAATGGGAGGAAATCGAGGAATACCAGATGAAGGTGACGGATTGGGAAGTGGAGAGGTATCTTGAGCAGGCATAGACGGGTTATTACTTGGTCAATAGATTTATAATGGATACCGGGAAGAACACCCGGTACAGGTTATGGTAAAGCAGCAAGACCGGTAGGGCAAGCGGATAGTTCATAGCCAGTCTTGGGCTTTGATAAAAATACGCCGCCATCAACGATGGCGGCTACAACGTTAAATTTGGAAGGGGGTGAAGTTGGTTTCGC
>JBGQAS010000306.1:0-3179 GCA_041494435.1 Anaerolineaceae bacterium
ACTTGGTCTCAAAAAAAGCTAGTACGGAACTAAAGGAAATACAGTTGGATAAGGTTTTCCAGGAGTTCCAATCTATATTTAATGAAGCTTCCCCTGAAGATAAGAGTCACCTGGCATCCCAGTTTTATTCCTGGGCTCAACAACAGATGGCGATGTTGGACATTCCAACTTCCGGTGACCAATCCGGGAGTTTTCCAAGGGACCGCGCAAATCCAAAGCTGACCACTACGGAATCGTTATTGAATAAACACCTTCAGGTACCCATCTTGCAAAATATGAAAAGCCTGATTGAAAATGAAATTTACCTCAGGCAGATAACTGAAAATATTGAGCATGTAATTTGGCTGCACGATTTACGGTCTAATCGAATCCTTTATGTAAACCCCACCTTTGAGACAGTTTGGGGACGTTCCACTGAAAATCTATATGCTGATCCTGACATTCTGAGCGAGAGCGTCCACCCCGAAGATCGTGTGCAGATAATGGTGGCCGCCTCTCATGACAAACAGAAACCCGTTCCTCAAGCCTACAGGATCCTGCGACCGGATGGTAGTTTGCGTTGGATTCTTGCGCGTTCATTCATGATCCGTGATGAGGCCGGGGTTGCCTATTGCCAGTTTTGTATTGCTGAAGATATCACTGATCAGAAACAGGTGGAGATGGCGTTGCGGAAAACGCTGGACCGTACGCGCGAGCAATTTGAACTCAGCCGCAAGATGAGCCTGGCACGAAAACCAGAAGCAGTCCTCAAAACGCTGATGTCTGCGCACGAGTTGCGCTCTGCTCAACGGGCAGCGCTTCTATTCTTCGATAATCCCAAAGTTGGACCCTCTC
This sequence comes from Anaerolineaceae bacterium, assembly GCA_041494435.1. GTDB lineage: Bacteria > Chloroflexota > Anaerolineae > Anaerolineales > Anaerolineaceae > JBGQAS01. The sequence goes on from JBGQAS010000306.1 coordinate 835, forward strand.
ACGGTGTGGATTTGATGGCTACCTGGCTATCCAGCCAGGATCCATTTCCCTGGATGCACGAATCCGATCTGTATGAAGAACCTGCCTTATCCGATCTTCTTCATCCAAGCCGGACAGTGGTAATTACCGGGATACAATCCGACCCGCGGTTGACACCTGCGTTACGAGATTTCCTGCTGGATGCAAATATTCAAACCCTGGTCATCTTCCCGATGATCACCTTGGGAGAATGGCTTGGTTGTTTGCTGGTGTATTTCAAACAAGAACATCATTTCGATCCTATTGAACTGCGTCATCTAAAAGTGCTTGTAGGCCAGGCCACGATCACCCTTTATAATCTCGAATTGCTTAAAGTGGAGGAAGCATCCCGCCACGAAGCAGAGCGGGCCAACGAGATTAAGACCGAATTCCTTGCGATGATCTCCCATGAACTGCGAACTCCATTGACGTCCATAGTCGGGTTCACCACCACCTTATTGGCGGATGACGTGGTGTGGGATGCGAATGAACAGCGAGATTTCTTCCAGACAATTCAATTGGAAGCCAATCTGCTCCAGGAACTTATTGATCATCTGCTGGATCTTTCCCGGTTGGAAGCGGGAATGCTGCCAATTTCACAGAAATCTCATTCCCTCCCCGAAATTATTGAAGACGCTTTACCTCAACTTCATGTTCTGACTGTTGGGCAATCTTTGACCATGCAAATCCCAGCCAACTTGCCCCCCGTCTATGTTGACGCGAAGAGAATTGCACAGGTATTGGTGAACCTGGTCCGGAATGCTTCCATTTACTCTCCCAAAGGGACGGAAATCAGCATCTCCGCCAGTGTGCGGGGAGGATACGTGCAAGTAAATGTCAGCGATCAGGGACCCGGAATTCCAGCCGCAGAGCGCAAACGCGTCTTCCAGGCATTCCGGCGAGGTCATAGCGAAGAGAACGAAACTATGCAAGGCGCTGGGTTGGGGCTGGCTATCTGCAAAGGATTGGTTGAAGCCCACGGTGGTCGAATTTGGATTAAGAAAAAAAGCACTCCTGGTGCTATAATTTCTTTAACGATTCCGCTTGTTTATTCCAATTCTCCGATGAAACCTGTAGAAGAGGAGCGATAAGCTGTGGGGAATATTCTTGTTGTAGAAGATGATCCAAACATCCGCAAACTGGTGCGGGTCAACCTGGTGAAACGCGGTTATACGGTCAGCGAGGCAGCGGACAGCCACGAAGCAATTGCCCTATTTCAAAGGGGTACCCTTGATTTGGTTTTGCTTGATTTGCTGCTGCCCGGACTTTCTGGAGTCGATGTGTGCAAATGGATTCGTGCGCGCTCGGACGTACCCATCATTGTATTAAGTGCCCGGTTGGAAGAGGACCTTAAAGTCGCTGCGCTTGATGCTGGTGCGGATGATTACGTTACCAAACCGTTTGGCCAGGAAGAATTAATGGCGCGGGTACGTGCATTCTTGCGCCGGACCTACGTCTCGGCCAGGAAAAAGGAAGCCATTATTGAAATCGGCAATCTTTGCATCGATCTGGAAGCGCGTCGCGTCCTCCTCGGTGATACAGATATCCATCTTACTCGCACCGAGTATGCGATTCTTTCTGAACTGGCTCATCGCATGGACGCCATCGTCACCCATGATGAATTGATCACCAAGGTTTGGGGACCGGAGTATCGCGGGTCAAACCACTATTTGCATACATATCTGGGTCGCTTGAGGAAAAAGCTGGGAGACTACAGCGAGATCCTTGAAACCGTGCCCGGGATGGGATACAACTTGCATTCGAAGAAAATATTCTAAAAAATTTCTAAAGCTTAATGGTTTCTATTTTTGGAGCATAAATTGCTCATTTTATATATAGCTTGACATGCAACACGTTACGGTTATAATCTAGTTAGTATTAATAAGCGCTAAAAGCGCTTTTTATACATATCTATGATTTCGTTGGGAGGTAGAGAAGATGCACAAAAAAAATTATGTAGCAATAACAACGATTCTGTTAATGGTACTTGCGTTGGGATTAATAACCTTCAAAGTGATAGCGGCTACATCTCCTTCATTGGGTGCAGCGGAGAGTTACTCGGTAATAAGTCACACGAAGGCGACAAATACTGGGATTACTACCGTATCTGGAAATTTTGGGGATGAAACCGGCGCGCCCACTGACGGTGGTACGCTTACCGTAGGTCCTCCAGGCGTGATCAATCCTGCTGTTCCCTCCGTTGCGGACGCTCAGCTTGCTAACACTGCTGTCTTCAATGGTACTGGATCTACCGGTATTGACCAAACTTGCACTGTCAGTTACCCTGAATCTCCTCATGATTTGGTTGGACAGAATCTTGTACCAGG
>JBGQAS010000432.1:0-2221 GCA_041494435.1 Anaerolineaceae bacterium
GCACACATTGGGGACCATCGATGGAAGGATGACAGAAGAAGAAGTCTGTCAGCAATCCATTCGTATGGGTATCCAGGAGATTGCTTTTACAAATCATTCCATGTTGACTGAACCGGACTACACCATATCCCATGAAAGTTTTCGTAAACATTGGGAGAACATCCAGGTTTGCCAACAACTCCATACAGAACTCACCATCCGCTTGGGGCTCGAGGTCGATTACTACGAAGGACGAGAAAGTGAAGTGAGAGATTCCATTGAGGCTTATCAATCCGTGATTGGCAGGCAATTTGATGTAATTCTGGGAGCCGTCCACCATTTGAACGATGTGTTTTTTTCATCTCGAGTATTCGTAGAGGAATTGTTAAGAAAATATGATCTCGTGACCCTTTATCACAATTACTTTGCATTGTCGGCTAAAGCGGTTCAGAGCCAACTTTTTGATGTGATGGCTCATCCTGATTTGATCAAGAAATTCAATGGAGAGCTTACTCCTCGTGTCCCCTTTGAAGAATACCATCAAGCTGCAGAATTATTTGTGAATGCGCTCATTGATTCTGAGGTGGGCATGGAAGTAAATACCAAGGGATGTGAACAAAGGGATGGAGAAGTCTTTCCTACAGAAGAGATCCTGGCTCTATACATAACTAAATCAAAGAAACTGGGAAAGGATCCGATCATTACATTGGGATCTGATGCACATAAACTATCTGATGTGGGTAAGCATCTGATGGATGGTACTAAACTGGTTCAAAAAAATGGCGTCGATTTCGTCATGCGGTTTGATAAACGTAAGCCGTTCGCTTTCCCCTTGTAAATCTTCTATCTACGGGCGGTTGAAGAGAGGAAAACCAAAAGTGACATTTTACCGCTTGTATTTTATTTCCAAAAGTTGTATTATTTATGAAAGTAAAATTTCATAAAACATCGATTTTGAAAGTAAATACAACAAAGTGAAACAGCCAAGTTTGCAACTTCAGAGAGAGAGAACTGCTGAAATTGGTCAACTCATTGCAGATCGCTTGGATTATTTAACCAAAAGCGAAAGGCAGATTGCCGACTTTATTCGGAAAAATCCGGAAGAGTCGGCGTTTTTGTCTGCTGGAGATATTGCTGTACGGCTGGGTTTAAGCGAAGCCACTATGGTTCGCTTTGCCCGTAACTTGGGATTTGATAGTTACCCGGCAATGCGGCTGGTTTTACAGGATGCCTTCCGTCAAAGGGTGACACACTCTACTCGGCTTCGCAGCAGGTTGGATGACTTGCGCGAGGGTGGTGACCTGTTTGAAAAAGTGATCGTGTCGGAAATTGATTATTTGTCCCAAGCTCTGCAAACGATCGACCGTAAAGCCTTGCAAAAAACTGCTGAATATATCAATGGGTGCGAAAAGATTTTTGTTTTTGGACCTGGCCCTTCGATATCCCTGGTGGATTTGCTCAACTTGCGACTTATCCGCTTTGGCAAACAGGTCATCCCACTGACCATGACAGGACGGGAAACCTTGGAGCCACTACTCCTTATGACCAATCGTGACCTCTTATTCGCGATTGGTTTTTTTGACGTAAATCCTACTCTCCAAATTGTTTTGGATTCAGCGAACGAAAAAAAATGTCCCGTTGTCCTCCTGACCGATACGCTGGGTTCCATCATTGGTCACAAAGCGGATGTCATCCTTACAGCCAAGCGTGGACCAGTTTCTGCATTTCATTCGCTCGTTGTTCCAATGACGGTTATTAATACTTTACTGCTGATGGTTGCTAACCAGAAACTCGATACGGTAACTTCCAATCTGGATCAGCTTGACCAATTGCGCGATCGTCTCAAACGATCCGAAAGTTAAGTATGTCAATCAGAGGAGAGAACCATGTCTACCGTTGAAGCAATACAGATGCCTTTTCCCCAACGTTTCAAATCCGGCAGCAGAAGATTCTTTAGATGGTTGTCAGCCCCCAAAGTGTTTTTGTCTTTGTTCATGTTAGTGATCATGTTTTACATGGTCGTCATTCCTTTGTATAGCATGGTCGAGACCACTCTCACATTCCAGGAAAAAGATATATTTCGAGTTCCCAGCGCTCAAATCGGGCAGTTGACCCTTTTTCACTACATCCGGATGTTTACCAGCGAAATGAGTAAGCCCTATCTTCGTGATCCCCTGGCCCATTCTTTGGTGATTTCATTTGGTGCGACCGGCTTGGCGTTCTTAATTGGTGGATTATTAGC
>JBGQAS010000317.1:0-3097 GCA_041494435.1 Anaerolineaceae bacterium
CCATGATGCCAGGGTGGCAGCAAAAGCTAGCCAGGTTATTCGTCAACCCTTATTATTTCAGGTTCAGTTCCCGCCTCGACCTGGAAGTGGAATTGGGGAAAATCCAAACCAAAGTTACAGGGAAAGCCCTGTATGAATTGATGTTCTTGCATTGAGTTCTATTATCATTCTTCTGTTGACAAAGGTTGATGATTAACGCAACTTTCTTCCGGGGATTTCGTTAAATAAACAGAAAAATCAAGAGAGGAAGATTATGACAAACGAACCTGTACCAACTCCTGAACAGCAACCAGTTCCAACTCCCCAAAGAAGAACCCGATTCCCTTTCATAGGTGTCGTTCTCGTTGTGCTGGGGATCGTGTTTTTCCTGCAGCAGACGGGAAATATGACTGAGAACTTCAACTGGTGGGCGCTCTTCATCCTCATCCCTGCCGTCAGCTCCCTGACTGGTATGTATTATGCCATCCGCAATACAGGGACCTTTAATCAAACCGCCCGCAGTGCTGCAGGTTCGGCCGTAGTGTTCTTCACGCTGGCTTTTATGTTCCTGTTTGGCTTGGATTGGGCAATTTACTGGCCGTTGATGGTTCTCGCGGTTGGTTTCTCCATCCTGATTGGCAGCATTCCGGGAGCACAGGTGAAAGACAAGGAGAATCTCAAACGGTTTATGAGCATGGGGATTTGGATCGGGGCTGGAGCCATCCTGGTGGGAGTGGCGTTTCTGCTGAAAAACCTGAATGTAATCGATGTAACAGTTCTCCTCGGTTATCGCTGGTACGCATGGCTGGTGCTCCTGCCCGGGATCGGCAACCTCGTCAACGCCTACCTTCTTTATCGCGCCGAAGGTAACAAGGTGACCATGGGTGTGCGTGTGCTCATTGGACTTGGCTTGATCATCATCATCCTGGCCGTCTTGATGCTGGTGGGATTGGCATGGAACATCCTTGGACCCTTGATGATCATTGGTGCAGGGTTGGCCTTCATCATCAGCGCTTTCATTAAATAGATTACATCCCCTTGAACAGCCCGCGAGGCTTCAGCTCGCGGGCTGTTTGAATTTTGGCTAAAGTTCTGTAGAATATGAGTACTTTAGGAGAGTTTGATGCCCATCGATCCCAGCCTTCCCCTCATCGACCTACACCATCATCTCGACGGCAGCGTAAGGCTGCAAACCATCCTGGACCTGGGAAGGAAATATAACCTTGCCCTTCCGGCTACCAGCTTGGAAGAGCTGCGTCCTTTTGTGCAGGTCAGTTCCCCGGAACCTGATATCTTGGCGTTTTTCGAAAAATTCAAGTGGCAGACAATTGGTTTGGTCAACCCTGAAGACTGCCGACGGGTCGCCTACGAAAACGTGGAGGACGCTGCCACAGAAGGGTTGGACTACATCGAACTGCGTTTCAGCCCTTTCTTCATGGCGGAAACCCACCATCTTTCCCCACAAGCTGTGGTTGAAGCGGTTGTGGACGGAGTACGCACGGGTGAAAAAGATTTTGGGATCCGCGCGAACCTGATTGGCATACTCAGTCGCACCTACGGAGCAGACTTGGCTTGGAAAGAGTTGGATGCCCTGTTGACTTGTCGGGATCAAATCGCAGGTCTGGACCTGGCGGGCGATGAGATCCACTTTCCCGGCAATCTATTCGTGGAGCATTTCAAAAAAGCACGTGAATCCAGTTGGCACATCACCATTCATGCCGGGGAGGTCACTGGACCGGAAGGCATCTGGCAGGCGATCAACGAATTGGGCGCCGAAAGAATTGGTCATGCTGTCCATGCTCCCGAAGACCCGAAATTAATCGAATATATGCAGGTGCACCAGATCCCGATCGAATCCAATCTCACCAGCAATGTGCAAACCAGCGCGGTTCCGAGTTATCCCTCGCATCCCCTGAAATACTTTTTGGAGCAGGGGCTTTGTGCCACTATCAACACAGACGATCCCGGGATCAGCGCCATCGACCTTCATTATGAATACCATGCTGCAGAGAGCCTGGCGGGCTTGAGCGCCGAGATGATCCACCAGGCGCAAAGGAATTCTCTCCGAGCAGCATTCTTAACACTGGCGGAAAAGAACGAATTGATGAAGAAGCATCAATTGAAACAGTAGGCTCAACCATTGGGTCGTTACTTTTGCACCCCAAAGGATGTAGAGGAAAAATGAAAAATTCCATTCCCCCACAAGCCTGGACTCGCCGCTTTGACGAGCAGGTGGAAAACCCCGGAAAGCCATCCACCTTCCTCCCTCTTCCCTTACTCCTAAAAATGCTTCCCATTGCACTGAGGATGTACAGGAATACCAAACGGTTCGAGAAGGTTGGGATCAATTCGATGAACCCGTTTGACATCCCCAACCCGGGACCCGTGATGGGTGTTCCCCTGGGCGGGATTGGCGGGGGATCCATCAACCGGGGCTGGCGGGGAGATTTCCGTCGTTGGACGATCCGCCCAGGGTTTATCCATCACCAGGTGGTGGATGCGGATCAATTCAGCCTGCGAGTAAAGCGGGAAAACGAACCTGCTCAGGCTATGGTACTTTCAACACAAAAACCCACGGGTGAGACGCTTTCCAGTTGGAATTGGAGCATGGACCCCGCATGTGGAACGTATCATGCCCTTTTCCCACGAGCCTGGACAAGCTATGACAATCCCCTTCCAGGGATTCGGTTAACATGCAAACAGGTTTCGCCGGTAATCCCGCACAATTACAAAGAGAGCAGCTACCCGGTTGCCGTTTTTGAATGGACGGTGGAGAATACCGGGAATACCCCCGCAGAAGTCAGCTTGATGTTCACCTGGCAGAACGGGATAGGTGCAGAGAATGATGCCGCTGGTGGGCACTGGAATGCACCTTTCATGCAGACACTACCCAATGGAGACAGTGCCGTCGGAATCCAGTTGCATCACGTCCACCGGCAGGTAAAAACCCTCCCCATGGGTACGGAAGTACAAGGAAAACTGGAAACCATTGAGGACCCAATCGTCTTTGCGATTTGCGCACGAGCGAGTAAGGGTCAATCGGTCACCACCCAAGCCCGGTTCGATCCGGAAGGGGATGGGAGTGAGGTATGGAGCTCCTTTGTCGAAACAGGGAAGC
>JBGQAS010000265.1:0-3798 GCA_041494435.1 Anaerolineaceae bacterium
ATCATGCAAGTCCCTCAACCTTCATTACAAGAGTGGCACGCGCTCTATCGTGCAGCGACTAATTTTTGGCAGATTCAACCCTGGCACTGGGTAGACGATACGGATCTCTTCGGGGTGAAAAATCCTGAGGATGGCGAAATTGGTTACTGTTGTGTTGTTGGAGCTTTAGGAGAATTTTTGGGGTTGGTGGTTTATTTGGGGACAGAAGGTTTGGAATCCTACCTAAAAATTCAAAAGAGTGAATCCCCTGAGGAGGACATCCTCAGTACGGCAAAATGCCTGGTTGCATCATTCGAGGATCGGAAGTTTCTGCAAAAACCGGATCATGAAGTGATCAAAAGACTCGGGCTGAAATTCAGGGGGGCGAAATCATGGCCTTTGTTTAGGAGTTACGAGCCAGGATACTATCCGTGGTATCTCAATCAGCCACAGGTCTGTTGCCTCACGCATGCTTTGCAGCAGGCCGCAGAGGTCAGCCTCCGGATGAAGAATAATGATAATCTCCTCACGAATTCGGAAAAAGCGCAATATCTGGTTCGGATTCCGGAGCAGAGCGGGTCAGAGCTTCATTGGAAAGACGAATGGTTATCGCCGGTCCCTCTGGAAAGAGGAAAATATGAGGCTCCGGCCATCGACGAAATTCGTTTGCAGCGCATCAAGAAAAGGGGTCTCAGACCGGCGGGCATCTGGGAGGTTGATTTCTTCCAGTTCTCCATGCCCATACAGGAGGGGGGTCGTCCTTTTTTCCCGCTTTGTCTCTTAATCGTGGACCAGGCTTCGGGATTCGTTTTCGAAACACATCTGGAGAGCAAGGATCGCCACAGGCCTGAATTCCAAAACCATATGCTCAAGGTGATTGAAGAGAACGCCTATTTGCCGCAGGAGATCTGGGTGAAAAGAGAGGACGTTCTCCAGCTTTTTGAAGTTCTTGTTTCGAAACTGGGCCTAAAGGTGAAACAGGTGAAAAAGTTAAATCAGCTCGAACACGCACAGAAGTCGATGAAATCTTTTTTATCTTCCGGGAAAATGTGACGGTATAAAAAAGCGGGAAAGGGAACTTTAAATAATTTTCAGGGCAAATGAAAATGTGCCCCTCCATGCCTTCCTCCTGCCCAGCGTTTAATGAATCATTCACCGCCGAAATGAGTAAGACTTAAGAACAGACTTGATCCCTTTCTTCAGCAGTCGGCACTTACTTATTTATTTAAATGGGTGACCCCAACGCCGCTTGCGTTAATCTATATCAAGTTGCATTTTCCCCTACGTCCCCCATTTCGCTCCGCCTCCGCCAGTCAATAATCAAGTCAGACCCCCAAAGCTCAGTCCAGCTTGATTGCAATGATCAGCGTTCATGATTGTGAAATCTAAGTCTTCTGAGAAGCGGTAGGTTTCAAAATAACACTTTTTCAAGCAAGTCCCGCCTTTAAACACCCAGTCGGAACCTAATTCACCGTGGTTAGAAATACTGGCTAATATCCATCCGAGTAGATAATCTTTTTCGACAATAGTTGGACTTAGTCCAAACTCCCTGGAGAAATCCATTATTTCCTGACGGCTGATCAAATCATCGCTCCTTTACCCAATTCTTAGGAATCCACAGTCTCCATCGAGTAACCAGTTTGTCAACAGGGAGCTTAGGATCTAATTTAGAATTTCCTTTTGTAAGCCTGGTTTGACACAGCTTGATCATGCTCTGATCATCCTGAGTGAATTTTTCCAGCAGAAAACCGAGGCGTTTAAATACGGAACCGTTTCCCAATCGGTCGGCATATTCGATCAACAAATCAATCTTTTTATTCTCTGACTTTAGGTAATCTCTAAACACATCGACAGTGGAACGGATTCCACCACCAAGTTGGGGATCACTCAACATGTCAAGAATGGTCCGGGTTGGATCTGAGACGGATATCTTTACTTGTCCTCTCCAGACAGGTTTGAGTCCAAACATAGTCTTCTCTGATACCCTACGGAGGAGGAACCCTATCCCTTTGATGACTGGATTGCGATCTCTTGGGTTTTGTGTGGTCATTACAACGACAGTGCGAAAGATTTGTTCTGTTAAACCCCAATACTCTGCCGCGCTCCAGCCACCAATATAGCAAGGAGAATACAGGCGGTCCGCTATGACCCAGGGGTCCTCCAAAGGAACATCCGCAGTTCGAGATTCGATTGGAACGGGAACATAAAGCCCTTGCCGCACGCGGGAAAGCCAGCCTTTGCTCGCCCACTTTGACAACATCTTGGACGCTTCGGATGGAGACACCCGTAGAATGCCGGCTGCCTCTGGTACCGAAACAGTTCCTTTCGTTCCCCGAATGAGGGCCGATAGCCTTTCTCTCTCAATTTTCCCTAAACCGGATATGGTCTGCATAGTATATCCAGAGTGTTAAATTTCATTTATCAAGTGAATTATAGCACTTCTGATACACTTATTCAAAGCCCAAAATATATCAAAATTGGAATAGTTCACTCAAAAGATGAATTTCTGCGCACTTGGTGAAGCTTAAGTGCCTCAAACCAGGTCAGAAATGGTATCTCCGGGCTTTGAGGTTATTGATTGTTAGGCGCTTTTGTCATCTAATCCGCCATCTTGAGGAACAAAAGGTAGGGGAGCTGCTTTCAAATTCAGTATTTGAGCGGATCAACTTTTTTATGGATGCCCCACAATTCTAAAATGTAAAATGTAGCTTTGACCCTGGAGTCTTATATCCAGAAACCAAACGTAGAAGCGCTCCTTTGAAAACGGGCTGAACGAGCAGATCATCAAGATAGTCTATTCTTATAATCCTGATAATTAAATTCTTTAATTAATCTAAATCCTGATTTTTCACTCCATATTCCAATGCAAGGATGACTAACGCCATTGAACATGGTCGTTTTTACAGTCGTGTAATGAATCATATCATCAAATATTATTTTATCACCGGGTCTCAATGCTTTATCAAATGACCAATTCCCCATAAAGTCGCCTGCCAAACAGCTAATACCTCCCATTCTGTATGTTGGTTTCCCTGCCCTTTCATCGGTAGCGCCCAAAATGGCAGGTTTATATGGCATTTCTAAACAATCGGGCATGTGGCAAGTAAATGAAACATCGAGCACAGCAGTTTCTATGCCTTTATTTTCAACAATATCTAATATCGTAGAAACCAAGTAACCCGTTTGATAAGTAAAAGCGCTACCGGGTTCTAATATAATTTCAACATCGTACTTATTTTTAAAATCAGTTAAGATTTTAATCAAATGGTGTATATCATAATCCTTTTTTGTTATGAGATGACCCCCGCCCATGTTCACCCATTTTAGCTTTGGTAAAAACTTACCAAATTTGTTTAAAAAAATGGCCAACAGTTTTTCGAGCGCAAAGGAATCCGACTCAAATAATGTATGAAAATGAAAACCTTCAACTCCCTGTGGTACGGTATCGCCAAGCAGTTCAGCAGTAATGCCAAAACGAGAACCGGGTTTGCAAGGGTTATAAATGTCATAGGGAGAATCGGAAAACTCAGGATTAACACGCAAGCCAATCGAAACACCATTTTGACTGGCAATCTCAAAATACTTTCGCAATTGGTTTAGGGAATTATAGGAGATATGACTACTATATTTTAAAATGTCGGCTATAGACTTGTCTCCAAAAGCAGGCGAATACGTATGCGCTTTTACTCCGAGTTGCTCAAATGCTAATCGCGCTTCATTGATTGAACTTGCTGAAGCGCCAAAACCGTATTCTTTAAAGATCGGAAATACACCCCAATTCGAGAAAGCTTTAAACGAAACGAGAATATCAATCGCGGC
>JBGQAS010000166.1:0-5220 GCA_041494435.1 Anaerolineaceae bacterium
CATCGAAGCTGCCTTGCCCCAAATCACAGTCCTGCACAATTTGCTATCCAAAGAAAAACTACCTGATCTACATCTACCTGAAAAGATACCTGAGCCATTGCAACAAAATATAGGGTATCAAACGCCGTTGGAATGGCTTGAGCAATTAGTTCTGGTGCTCGGATTGGCTGAAACAAATTCGAGCTCGCTGGTAAATCGATATAACCACATCATGACTCGAGTTGAGCAATTTGTCAGTGAGATAGACTTTCGTTTCCTCTATCACGAACAAAGGCATGTCTTTCATATTGGGTTTAACCTTGATGCCGGGCAACTTGATCCTAATGATTATGATCTCCTGGCATCCGAGGCGCGGATTGCTTCCATCATAGCCATCGCCAAGGGTGAAGTGCCACAATCTCATTGGCTATACCTTGGCCGACCGGTAACGCGGGTCGAGGATTTATACGTCCTTCTTTCCTGGAGTGGGACGATGTTCGAATACCTAATGCCACCACTCTTTTTGCGCTCCTATCCGGGTACGTTACTGGCAGATAGCACCCGGGGAGCCGTCCTCCACCAAATTGCTTATGGCAGAATGAAGGGAGTACCCTGGGGAATTTCCGAATCCGGTTTCTTCCGCTTCGACGCCAACCAGAATTATCAATATCGTGGTTTTGGGGTACCAGGACTGGGCTTTAAACGAGGATTGGGCGATGACCTGGTGATTGCCCCCTATGCTTCGCTCATGGCGATTAGCTATGATCCCCATGCTGTGGTTCGCAACCTAGCTGACCTGATCAAACGCAATATGATGGGGTTATACGGTGTGTATGAGTCGATTGATTTCACTACCGAACGATTGCTACTTGATGAAACTTCAGCGGTAGTAGGGGAATATATGACCCACCATCAGGGCATGATCTTGATGGCCATGGCGAACTACTTCCATGAAGATATCATGGTTCAGCGAATGCATAGTGACCCGCGCATCCAGAGTGTTGAACTGCTCCTGCAAGAACAATTACCCCATACTGTTCCGGTGCAAGATCCCTATGCGGAGGACGTCAAGGGGGTACGACGCTTAACATCTGCCCCAGTAGAAATCAATTCGTGGAGAGTTCCAGTCCAAACCCCCATTCCGCAAATGCATCTCCTGTCGAACGGAGACTACAACGTTCTTCTTTCCAACATGGGAGGGGGATACAGCTCCTGGCGCGATGTCGACTTGACTCGCTGGCAACCTGATGGGGTCTTGGACTCGTGGGGCAATTGGATCTACATCCAGGAATTAGGATCAAATCAAGAAAAGGTAGGCAGGCTTTGGTCGGCCAGCCATCAGCCCATTCCTGGCAACGCGGCAGATATGCAGGTTACTTACTTCGCCCATATGGTTGTCTACCACCGAACTCAAAATGGCATTGCTTCAACCATGGAAGTTACCGTGACACCTGACGACCCGGTAGAGATCCGTCGTGTGCATCTTTACAACAACAATGACAGCACGCATAAGCTGCGCTTGACATCCTATGGCGAGGTGATCTTAACTCCCCAAGCAGCCGATGCACGCCACCCTGCTTTTAACAAACTGTTTATTGAAAGTGAATTCGTGCCAGAACTTAATTTACAAATCTTTATTCGCCGCCCCCGATCAAAGCAAGAAACACCCATCCTTATGGGTCATATGTTGGTGGTCGAAGGGAGTCAGGCTAGCGCACGTCATGAAGCAGATCGATTTCGATTTATTGGTCGTGATCGAAACTTACGCAATCCTGCTGCCCTAACCTCAGAGCAATACCTGACGGGGACGACCGGGGCGACTCTCGATCCCATCTTCGCGCTTGGACAAGAGATCGGACTCGAACCACACGAAACCGCAAACCTGGCCTATATCACTTTTGCAGCAGAAAGCCGGGATGCGATCATAGCACTCGCCAAACGTTACCGTAGCTGGACTCTGATCGAGCGTTCCTTCCACCAAGCTGACATCGCTGCACAGACTTGGTTGGGCAAACAAGACTTTGTCACTCGTTCGTTCAAAGACACTCTGCAGGTCCTTTCTGCACTGTTGTATTCGTTCAAGTTGGTTCGGGCTTCGCCGGAAATCATCGCAGCCAACCGGATCGGTCAATCCGGGCTGTGGCGCTTCGGCATCTCCGGTGACTATCCAATCCTGCTGGTTGAAATAGAAAATCCCAAACAAATCGACCTTGTGCGGGAAGCTCTGCAGGTATACAAATTCCTGCACAGCCGTCGGTTCATGATCGACCTGGTCATCCTCAATCAGCAGCGGACAGATTACGGCGCGGAATTGAATGGGATGCTCTATCGCCTGGTCAGCAAAATGAATTGTGAAGAGTGGTTGAACCAGCGCGGCGGAATCTACATCCTCTATGACGACCAGATCAAGCCCGAAGAACACAATCTTCTCAGCACAGTAGCGCGTGTTCTTCTCAAAGGTGAAAATGGATCTTTGGGGCATCAAATGCCAGGTTATTCCGTTCCCGTTCACCATCTCCCCGAGTTCACACCAACTCGCCAATCAAATGTGAATGCGCATGCGGATCACCACACTCAATCCTTTCCTTTGGAGGAAAAAGAAGAGCTGAAATTCTTCAATGGGTACGGGGGATTCAGTGCGGATGGACACGAGTACATCATCGAATTGCCTTATGGAAAAACGACCCCTGCTCCTTGGGTGAATGTGATTGGCTACCCAGGGTTTGGTTTTATGATCAGCGAAACTGGCAGCCAGTGCACCTGGGCTATCAACAGCGGTGAAAACCGACTCACTCCCTGGTCCAACGACCCGGTGCGCGATCCAACCGGTGAAGCGCTTTATCTGCGGGACGAAGAAACCGGCAAGGTATGGACCCCAACCCCCCTCCCTTCAGGCGCACGCGAACCCTACCGAGTGACCCATGGAGCTGGATATACCATCTTTGAGCACAATTCGCATGGGCTCCGTCAACGTTTGACGATTTTTGCCAGCCCGGAAGACCCAGTCAAGATCATCCATTTGAAGGTAGAAAACACCCTGGATCACATCCGTCGGATCACTGCAACTCAATATGTTGAGTGGGTATTGGGCACCACCCATGCAGCAAGCATGCCTTATATCATCCCTGAGTATGATGCCAGCCAAGAGTGTCTTATGGCCAGCAATCCTTATAACGCTGAATTCGGTGAACGGGTTGCCTTTTTAATTGCCAGCAAGACAGTCCATGGTTTGACCGCAGATCGCACTGAATTCCTTGGTCGTGGAGGAACACCCACTTTCCCGGCTGCTCTGCGCCGTTTGGGGTTGGAAACCCGCATATCCACAGGTGAAGATCCTTGCGCTGTTATGCAAGTACATATGGATCTTCTCCCTGGCGGAAGAGACGAGATCTACTTCGTATTGGGGGAAGGATATAACAAAGAACATGCTCTATCATTAGCCAAGAAATACCATGATGCGACTTATGTAGGTGCAGCATACGAGCGCACCCATGTATTTTGGAACCGTCTATTAGATACCGTGCAAGTTCATACACCTGAACCGGCCACCGATCTGATCCTCAACCGCTGGATGCTTTACCAGACCCTCTCGTGTCGCATCTGGGGTCGCACAGGCTTCTACCAATCCAGTGGGGCGTTTGGCTTCCGCGACCAACTCCAGGATGTTTTGGCTTTATTGTCCCTTGATCCAGCTATCACTCGAAGCCAGATCCTCAACGCCGCCCAACGCCAATTCGAAGAAGGTGATGTACTGCATTGGTGGCATCTGCCTTCTGGACGCGGGGTGCGAACCCGTATTTCAGATGACCCTTTATGGCTGCCATATGTTACTGCATTATATGTTGAAGCAACCGCGGATAAGAGCATCCTGGAGGAGAAGATCCCATTTCTTCATGCCCCACCTCTTGCAGAAGGAGAAGATGAGCGCTATGGAGAATACCCACAAACGGAACAACTCTTTTCCCTGATGGAGCACTGCTTTCGTGCCATTGAGAAAGGTGCCACCAAGGGTTCGCACGGTCTGCCACTCATCGGCACTGGCGACTGGAATGATGGACTGAATCGCGTCGGAGAAAAGGGGCAAGGAGAAAGTGTATGGCTAGCCTGGTTCCTTTGCGATGTACTAAAACGCTTTACCGAGATCTGTGAACTGTACGGAGTTACCGAAAAAGTGCGGCGGTACAAATCCCTGACCAAGGAATATGCTACTGCTGTCAACCAATCCGCCTGGGATGGGGCCTGGTACAGACGAGCCTATTTTGACGACGGGATTCCCCTCGGAACCATCCAAGATACCGAATGTCAGATCGATTCAATAGCCCAATCCTGGTCAGTACTTAGCGGAGCTGGTAATTCACAGCACAACCACCTAGCCATGCAGTCTGCAGTGGAACGATTAGTGCGTCCAGAGGATCGGTTGATGCTGCTATTTACACCTCCCTTCGATAAAACTCCGCGCGACCCAGGTTATATCAAGGGCTACCTTCCCGGCACTCGCGAGAATGGCGGGCAGTACACGCATGCTGCTACCTGGACAGCCTGGGCTTTTACCTCCCTGGGTGACGGGAAGCAAGCTGGGTCGCTCTTTACTTTGCTTAATCCCATCCTTCAATCCGATAACGAAGAAAAGGCTTCCGTTTACCGCGTAGAGCCATACGTCATTTGTGCAGATATTTACAGCGCGGCGCCTTATATCCGCCGTGGTGGGTGGACCTGGTATACAGGTTCAGCTGCCTGGATGTACCGTCTTGGCATAGAGGCTATTCTCGGCTTCCAGAAAATTGGGGATTCGTTGCACATAGACCCTGTCATTCCGCCTGCCTGGAATGGATTTGAGATTCGTTATAAATTTGGGGATTCCGTATACATCATCCAAGTGAACAATCCCCAGCATGTGACCCGTAATGTCCAACAAATAGTTCTGGATGGGAAGCGGTTGAGTGATGCCTCCATTTCCCTGGTCGATGATAAACAGGAACATCAGGTAATAGTAACTATGGGAAAAATGAATCAAAAAAGTACCTCCTAAATTTCAACTGGATATAAAAAGAAGTTGCAAGAAAAATTGGTGATGTAAATAATCCAAACAAAATTAATAGTCAAATGTGTTGATTCTAAAATCAATTAGTGTTATATTGCGATAGTGTTGTAATTCTTTTCATAAAATTCATTGAGATAATTGCATCATCAAGTGAAAAGAAATTTTGAATCAAAAATCTTGGGTGGGCGAAAGAAGTGAAA
>JBGQAS010000394.1:0-2501 GCA_041494435.1 Anaerolineaceae bacterium
CGGATTTGTAATTAATGCCAATATATCCTGGGTTTGGTCCGGGAAACGTCCCCTGGGGAAAGTCAAGTATCGTTTTAATGATGGTAAAGGCAACATTCCCCATTTCCTCTTTATTATCCAGACTCTCCACTGGAACCGAAATGTGGAAATCCGTTTCCATCGTCGAAAAACTTACCGCAATTCTTGATGTAGCATCATAGCAATTTTCTCCAAAAGCTTCCGCCCTCACAGAAATAAATGCAACACCAGCCGTTTGCAATGCATTTTGCAACAATACAGATTCATTTGGGAGGGATTGTGTCGCCCAGTTATAGGAGCACATCCCTGCCAAACTGGTATCCGGCGTGACTGATGGCGTAATAGCACTTGCTGCCGTTAGAGTTAGAGCCATTTGAGCAGTCGCGGTTTTTGAATCAAAGTTTCGATCTTTATAGAGAGGGAAATTGCAGCCAACAAGTAAGATCGTCAAAAGGATTAGTAAAACCGTTCGTTTGACCATGAAATCCTCATTTCTGGAATAATTATAATTGCTCGAAGGTTTTTTCAAATCACCCCGGGAGTCATCTTTATCAATTTTTTTCAATTTCAATTCTCCAAACATTTTTTCTTGAAAATAATATCCCCACCCAACCATAATCTTTGACAATAATGCCTCTATCCTTTAGAATAGGAAGGTTGTCCACATCTAGATGAAGAAGGGTCTTCCACATGAAAGAATATCCTACTGACGCTATTCGCAACATTTGCCTTGCCTCTCACAGCAGTTCCGGCAAGACAATCCTCACTGAAGCATTCCTGCATCTGAGCGGTGCCACCACCCGCCTGGGTAAGATCGAAGACGGTACGACGACATCAGACTACGAAGAAGAGGAAATTCGGCGTAGGATTTCACTTTCGACCTCAGTAATCCCCATCGAATACAAGAATTCCAAGATCAACTTCCTGGATACCCCCGGATACACCGATTTTGTCGGCGAAGTAATTTCCGCTATGCGGGTCTCCGATGGAGCTGTTATTCTGGTTGACTCTGTCGCCGGCCTGGAAGTTGGGACGGAAATCGCCTGGAACCATGCCAATACCTTTAAATTGCCTCGTTTTCTCCTGGTCAATAAAATGGAAAGGGAAAATGCCAATTTTCAAAAAGCCATCGCATCCGTCCAGGAGTTTTCTGATGCGAGATTGATCCCCGCTCAGTTGCCTTGGGGAGAAAAAGCCAGCTTCCAAGGTGTGATCGATTTGCTGACTATGAAAGCCTATAAAGGCAATAGCGCTACACCTATCGACATCCCCGAAGATATGAAAGCTGCCGCCGAGGAAGCTCATACCAAATTGGTTGAAGCTGCCGCGGAGGGTGATGATGCCCTCATGGAAAAATATTTCTCCTCCATGACACTGACCAATGAAGAATTGCTGCAAGGTTTGCGAAAAATCATCCGCTCGGGTGCATTTGTGCCCGTATTCGTGTCAGCCGGGCAGTTGGAAATTGGATGCTTCCCACTCCTGGATGCGATCTTGAGCCTCATGCCTTCCCCGGTTGAAGCCCCTGATGCCATTGCGAATGGAAAAGATGGTCCGGAAACTTTGAAAGCTTCAGATTCAGGTCCTTTGGCTTCCTTCGTTTGGAAAACGACTGCAGATCCATTTGTTGGTAAGCAAACGTTCTTCCGGGTCTACTCCGGCATGATCAATGCGGATAGCCGCGTCTGGAACTGCACCAAATCAACCGAAGAACGCCTGGGCACACTCTATATCCCCCGCGGGAAGGAAACTCTTCCGGTTAAGGTCGTGCATTCGGGAGATATCGGGGTAGTCCCAAAACTTTCCGAAACCTCCACTGGAAACACCATATGTGATAAAGGTCATCCCTTAACCCTCCCCGTCCCCACTTATCCGCATGCCTTGTACCAGGTTGCCATCTTCCCCAAGACCCAGTTGGATTCCACCAAGATTTCGCCAACCTTAACCCGGTTATGTGAAGAAGATCCCACACTTACCTGGCACCAGGAACCTTCCACCACCCAGACTATTTTGCAGGGCATGGGCGACCAGCACATCGATGTTGCCATCCGCCGGGCAGAATCCAAATTCCAGGTGAGTTTGCTGACCTCCGTGCCGAAAGTGCCCTTCCAGGAAACCATTACAAAAAAAGGCGAAGGCATGCACCGCCACAAGAAACAATCGGGTGGTTCCGGTCAATTCGGTGAAGTTTGGCTACGGGTGGAACCATCCCCCGACCAGGACTTTGATTTCTCCTGGGCTGTGTTCGGGGGCGCCATCTCCCAAAGCTATTCCTCCGCCATCCAAAAAGGCATCCTGAATGTCATGAAGGAAGGCATACTCGCTGGATACCCAGTGTCAAAGATCCACGTATCCGTTTACGATGGCAAGGAACACCCCGTAGATTCAAAGCCTATCGCCTTCGAAGTGGCTGGGCGGGAGGCTTTCAAGATTGCTTTCAACGATGCGGGTCCCGTTTTGCTGGAACCCATCATGATGGTCAA
>JBGQAS010000390.1:0-2530 GCA_041494435.1 Anaerolineaceae bacterium
CCCTTGTAGAGATAGTCCTTGCCGTTATAGTTGACGGTTTCACCTTCAATTGCATTGAAAATGATTCCGCCGACCCGGTCGGTGGTCAGCAAGGAAATCTGGGTCATGCCGGCAACG
Organism: Anaerolineaceae bacterium; assembly: GCA_041494435.1. Lineage (GTDB taxonomy): Bacteria > Chloroflexota > Anaerolineae > Anaerolineales > Anaerolineaceae > JBGQAS01. Next base: position 118 of record JBGQAS010000390.1, read on the forward strand.
TCATTATCGTATGCGGTGTCGGCAAAGTACGGACTGAATTTCTGTGAGAATTCCTGGTACGCAACAACGAGCGGTGTAGTGATCGTTGGAGCGGTGGGCAGATTCTCACCAAAGGGTTGGTCCGCGACAACAGCCGCCGTGGGTCCCTCGGTTACTACCGGTGCTTCAGTCGGAGCAGCGGTTGGCGTAGCGCAAGCGCTTAATACAAATGCTGCAGCCATCAGTACTGATACAAGTGTAAACAGTTTCTTGGTCATTCGTTCTCCTCTCCTGGAATTTTAATTACGGGATATATACCCACCCGTTGGTCTAGTATATATGAATTGTTTTTTCAATGCAAGTAAGAGCAGAGTCCAGGAATTAACAAATCTGTTATTGCCCTGTACAAGTCTGTACGTGAATTTGTCTCTGCAAAGTGATAATGAAATAGACCGCAGCAACGGTAAACACCTCGATTACAAGATACACGTATTCCAGCACACTTCGGATTCCGATCGAGAAAAATAAGAGGAACGTGAGTTCACCGAGCACTCCCATTCCGAGGAGGATTATTAGAATGATGCTTGAGGTCTTCATCCGGTTGAACGAAAGACCAATCTCATCCCGGCGATACTTGCGCTTCTCTTTCGGCAAGCGCAAAATTCCTGTGGCTATATATAACAATGGAAAGAATGCGATCACATACGGGAAGGCAACGTAAAATTGGTACATACCTGGGTTACCCACGAATCCCCCGCTGATATGCAAAACTACTATCACGGCAAGCAGTAGAAAGCAGTTTCTTCTGAAACGGACGATGCCTTCCTCGTCAAGCGCGAACTCGAAATAGTCTCCGTGATATACCGCTATCTTTTTTTCGTTGCCTTTTTCATCTTTCGTGATGACTGTTTCATAGTCGTCTGCGTATCTTTTCATCACTATAGTCTTCCTCTTATCATAAATAGATTTACTAATTTATATTGCTATTCTTTATTTCCTTCACTATCCAATATGTTGTGTAAAACTAATAGCATTATGTAGAAATGCGCACTTTTTGGCCTGGGATAGGTTTTGGTAACAGCTTCCGATAATTGTTTACTCACTCATGATGCGGGATTTTGCTAGTGTGACAACCATCAATAAGTCGGACGATCGATCCCAGCGCAATCCCGCCACACAGCACGCAGGCAAATTCGTCAACCGCAGGGATAAACGTTCCTCGGGATCGCCACTTACTTCGTTCATTTTTTGGGGATGAAATTGCCCCGTGAGTCCACGCCCTGTGCCAACCGCAACGGGAGCAAGATCCACCACTTCTTCCACCATCGTGTTGTATCCACCACATGAAGGGCAGCGACCAAAAGGTTTCACGGTGACCCTGCTGCATTGCTGGCAAACATATTGAGTGTGGAGTTTGGGCATGAAGGTATTATAAAACAGGAACGGTTAACCCTGATACCTGATTGTAAGGAGGAGTACTCCAAAGAATCTTATAATATACTTACCGACTAAATTATGGGGAAAGAGGGTGATTGATCATCCAACATCCATTCATCCCATATTTTTGGCAGGAAAGGTGGAAAATATGGCAATCGAAGATGAAAAGGGAAAAATCTTCACCCAGGTGATGAAAAAGAAAAAACAGCCAGCCCTGATTCAGACCGCGACCAGTTTGTTTTCAGCAACCATCCATCTTCATCCCGATAACCGCTTGAGTGACGAACTGAACAGCTCCGAGAAGTTCTTATCCGTGACTGATGCGAGGCTGCTGGATTCCAGGCAAAAGGTGGCAGCTAAGTATCCTTACCTCGCCATCCAGGTTTCGCAAATTGTATGGATCACTCCCCTTGGGGATTCAAAGGAGGGTTGACCATGGATGGCGAAGGGGAATCTCGAATGTTGAAAGCGGAGGAACTGCCAAAATTCCGCGAATTTCTCTTGGAGGCTGTCAAAAAAGAACTGACCAGCAAGCCGTTCTCTCTTGCTGAACGGAAACACCTGGTCGTTGCAAAGATAGTTGAAACTTTGAAATCAGCCAAAATCGGAATGGACCCGGACGGAAAGAAGCAAGTCCTGGAATTCATTCTCGAACGCCTGGGATCGTTTGGGATCCTTCAGCCACTACTGGATGATGCGGATATCACTGAGATCATGGTCAACAGCCTGAACGGAGTGTACGTCGAGAAAAAAGGAAAAATCGAAAAAACCGATGTGCACTTTGAAAATGACGAGCAGATCATGCAGGTCATTGGCAATATCATTCATCCCCTGGGGCGGATCATCGACACGGATCATCCCACGGTGGATGCCCGCCTGCCGGATGGCTCGCGGGTGAACGCCATCATCCCGCCGGTCGCCATCGACGGACCTTCCATTACCATCCGGAAATTTTCCAAGAAACGTTTGTCCATCCAGGACCTGATCTCCTTTGGCA
>JBGQAS010000028.1:0-11074 GCA_041494435.1 Anaerolineaceae bacterium
CCTGGAAGGTGAGGTAGCCTGGTATTGCACCAATTCAGCCTGCCCGGCTCAATTGATGCGCAATGTCGAGCATTTTGCATCCCGCGGTGCCATGGATATTGAGGGTTTGGGGGAAAAGCTTGTGGTGCAATTGGTTCAGGTGGGTTTGGTGAAGGATGTAGCCGATATTTACTCGCTGACAAAGGATGATTTGCTCAAGCTGGAAGGTTTTGCCAATAAGAAAGCCGAGAATTTGATCGCTGCCATTGAAGCTTCCCGGCATCAAACCTTTGGACGGGTGATCATCGCCCTGGGCATCCGCGGGGTGGGGGAGGTGATGGCCAATGACCTTGCCCACCGCTTCATGGATTTGGATGAACTCCAAAAAGCTCAACTTCACGATCTTCGCCGGATTGCAGGCATCGGCCCCAATATTGCTGAATCCATCCTGGATTGGTTTGCCAACGAAGCCAACCAGAAAGTTCTGAAGAAGCTTTGTACCGCAGGTGTCTGGCCGAAACGGCAATCTGTGACCGAAAATACTCTTCCTCAAACTCTGGCTGGGAAAACCTTCGTGGTTACGGGTACCTTGATAGGCTTCTCACGCGAGAAGATCAAGGAATTCATCCAATCTCATGGCGGTAAAGTAACTGATTCTGTCAGTAAAAGCACCGATTATCTGGTGGTCGGGGAAGATCCCGGTTCGAAGGTGGATAAAGCTAAAGAGTTGGGCGTTAAATTACTCAGCGAGGACGAATTAACGAAGGTGGCTTCACAAAAATAATGCAGCCTTCATTGGTCTTAAAACCAGGGCGAGAGAAGACTTTGATAAACAGGCATCCTTGGTTATTCTCCGGTGCCATCGAAAAACAAATTGGTTCTCCCCAACCTGGTGAAACCGTAATGGTTCAATCCTCCACAGGCGAATTCCTTGCCTGGGCTGCCTTCAGTCCTGTCTCCAAGATTATTACCCGCATCTGGTCTTGGGATGCAGAGGATGTCATCGATGCTGCGTTCATCAAGGAAAAAATCTCACAAGCCATTCAACTTCGCCAGCGTTTGATCTCCTCTGACGCGACCAATGCCATGCGTCTGGTTTACGCCGAATCTGACGGATTGCCCGGCATCATCGTCGACAAATATGCCGAAGTCCTTATTGTTCAACTACTCTCTGCAGGTGCCGAGCGGTGGAAAAAAGAAATCGTGGATTCTTTGGTAGAGCTAACGGGCATTCAGGATATTTACGAGCGATCGGATGTGGCTGTCAGGCGCCTGGAAGGTTTGCCCGAAAGCAAAGGATGGCTGAGGTCCAAATCTTCACCTGAAAAAGTTGAAATAGTTGAAAATGGGATTCAATATCTTGTTGATTTCCAAAATGGTCAAAAGACCGGCTTCTATCTAGACCAGCGGAAGAACCGGAATATTCTCAAGGAATATGCAAAGGAAGTACGGGGCTTGAATTGCTTTTGCTACACGGGCGGTTTCACTCTCAATGCCTTGCAGGGTGGGGCAGCGTCGATGATTTCGATTGATTCCAGTGGCGAAGCGCTGGCACAAGCGAAATTGAACGCTGAAAAGAATGGGTTTGCTGATGAAAAAGTCCAATGGATGGAAGGCGATGTCTTCCAGGAATTGCGCAAGTTCCGCGACCGCAACGAGCATTTTGATTTGATCGTTCTGGATCCCCCCAAGTTTGCTGCCACTATCTCCCAGGTCGAAAAGGCTTCCCGTGCCTATAAAGATATCAACCTGCTGGCTTTCAAACTGCTCAATCCTGGCGGGATTTTGTTCACCTTTTCTTGCTCCGGGGGCGTTTCCCCCGAATTGTTCCAAAAGATTGTCGCTGGGGCAGCCGTTGATGCCGGCGCGGATGTCCAAATTGTCCAGTGGCTCACTCAGGATGTCGATCATCCGGTCTTGCTTAGTTTTCCTGAAAGTGCCTATCTAAAGGGCTTGGTTTGTGTGAAGCGGGGCTAAGAACCAGATCCTTGGGAGATTCCCTTGACATGTTTAGCCATTAAAAACTAAGGCTCACAGCATTGCTGTGAGCCTTTTGATTAGGTGGAGATGGCGGGAATCGAACCCGCGTCCGAAAGAATAGGACCGCGAACTTCTACGAGCGTAGTCGATCTTGGTTGTCGCTGGTGGCCACAAGAACGACAGAAACGGTCACCAGCCAGCCGTATGAGCCCGAGAGCTCGCTTTCGCACCGGCAGCGGCTTCCGATGCGGCACTCCCGCTTTGTGTCACCCATCCTGTCACCGGCAGGAGATCGGGACTGGAGGGTGTGGCTCCTCTAGGGAACCAGTGTTGCTCTGATCAGCTTATGCAGCTAACGGAAGAGCAGCGTATTGAGTGTTATTAGCACTTGTTTTTTGTGCGGATTTTACGAGTTCGGCACCTCTCGGCTCGCCATCCGGGACCAGCCTCCTCCGTCGAAGCCTGTCATCCCCAGATAAAATCATTATAACTTAAGCCACCAAGCCAAACATTAATATTTTCTTTGCATCTAGCTCAAAGATTCGGAATCCTCCGGGTCAATTCAACCCAACCTTCACCCGCTGATTTTTGAATGAGAAGTTTCATACTCATGAAAATGGCGGGTGGCAGCATTATTTGCCAAATCCGGACCTTGTTCTCGCGGTCATTTTCATCGATCAGAGAGACTAACCATCCGATCACATCGGGGAACCGGTTCTGCGGGACCAGGCTTGCCATCTTTCCCACAGCCTGTGCCACTTTGGCAGCGTCTACGCGTTCTTTTACCAGTCGGTATAAATGTGCATCTTCCTTGGCAAGGTGAATATCCAGGTGAAATTTGAATGATGCTGAGGTGCGTGCGATTTCCAGGGCATCGTCCTGCAGTTACAGCATTATCCATGGCTTCAAAGGCAAGATCCAGTCCTCGATTGTCTATCTTGTATGCCTCCGCTACATAACGAAATTACGAGCAGATCCCGGCTAGGGGCTTACGTGCTTATCCTAGCAGACCAATTTCTAACAATCTATATATGCAAAGTTTCATTTCCGAGGATTAAGCTTTATATGTCACATTATTTTGGATACTACATCTACTAAGCAGGTAGATGTAGTAATTGGCATGGAGGTACAAAATGGAAATTCCTTTGGGAGCTAAAGTTGAGTGCAAGGACGGCGTTTTTGGGCACTCTGAATTTTTGCTGATAAATCCGGTCAATGAAAAGGTGAGTAATCTGGTAGTCAAAAAAGATTCTAGTCACGGTGAGGAGTATGTAGTTCCGATAAAATTTTTGATAAAGACCACAGCTAACACGATTCAACTTCGTTGCTCCAAGGCAGAATTGGAGGAGATGAACCCATTTTGCCATACGGATTATATCGAAGAGAGGGTCCCCGATAGGGATTGTGGACCTGGTGGAGTCCAAGGGGCGGGACCCTTATACTACATGCCTTATGTCACTTGTGAGAAGACGATAAGGGTAGCCGATGAGCATGAGGAGATTCCCGCTGGGGAAATGGCTGTGCGGCGTGGAACACGGGTCGAGGCAAAGGATGGCTTTGTGGGTCGGGTGGATGAATTTGTGGTCAACCCGAAAAATGGACACATTACCCATCTGGTAATGCGGCAAGGACACCTATGGGGAGATAAGGATATCCTCATTCCTGTTTCGAAGATGTCTGGCTCGAATCTGGACACCGTGCACCTCGAGATGGATAAGAAAGAGATCGAGAGTTTGCCCAATGTCCCGGTGCGTAGGCGTTGGGCTTGATTGCGGGAAGACCGGGCAATCTGTTTGCGCAAGTTTCTCCATCAAAAAATAAACGATTTACTTTTTCTGATCCCGGCGGCTTCGCCGGGATTTTTGCTTTCCTCGAATATTTTTTCTAACATTCTGCTGACGCAGTTTTTCAATTCCGGGGATTAACCTATATAGTAGGTAGTATAGCTAATTTGATCATCTATTCAACAAGGAGATTTTCCATGGACGATAAAGAGCTTCGTAAACTTCTCCAGGAACTGCGAGAAGAAATCAAAAAATCGAAAGCAGTGGATGAAAAAGGTCGCAAGTTGCTTAACAGCCTCGATAAGGATATCCACGACCTGCTCGAAATACCTGAAAATAAACCCGTTCAGTTGCATCCTACGGTTGTCCAGCGTTTTCGAGAAGCCCGTGGACATTTCGAAGTCACTCATCCGGGTATCACTGCCAACCTGTCCAAGCTGCTCAACACCCTGAGCACCATTGGGATTTGAGGGCTCAGATCCTGTGGATGCATGATTTGAAATCAAATAGGGAAGGATTATTGAAGTAGTAAGGAGGTATGCGATGGATATTCCTTTGGAGGCGAAAGTGGAGTGTCAGGATGGGATTTGTGGACGCTCCAAATTTGTTTTGGTGAACCCTGTAACCGAAAAAATTACCCACGTGGTAGTAAGAGAAGATTCAACGAATACGGAATACATCGTCCCGTTGGAGATGATTTATGAAACGCGGGGCGGCAAGATTCAGATGCATGGCAGCAAGAGAGAGTTGAAGAATTTGTGTCCGTTTATCGAAACCAGATACATTGAAGAGAAAGTGGATGACAGGCTGTTTGCCTACGGTGGTGGTACATATGGTAATGGTGCAGTTTACTATCATCCAATTGTTACTCCTTTGACTGGGGAAGTGGCCGTTGTTGAGCGACAACTCCCCGAAGGCGAATCGGCTATTTACCGTGGTACCCGCGTTGAAGCCACGGATGGCTTCATCGGTCGTGTCGATGAGATCGTGGTCAATCCCAAGACCGGTCACATCACCCATTTGGTGATGCGCGAAGGGCATCTCTGGGGCAGAAAGGATGTGCTCATCCCGGTTTCAGCTGTACGTAAAACAGGCGAGGTCACTGTTTACCTGAAACTCAATAAAAAGAAGGTCGAAGCTCTCCCCACCTTCCCGTTACGCCGGCGTTGGGCTTGAGAGTTCGAGAAGAAGTGTCAATAAGCTTGTATTCCCTAAAGCTCCTCCCGGCGTCCCCGCCGTGTTTCTTACCCCTCCTTGGCGGAAGCCATAGGGAGGGGATAGGGGAGGGTCTACCACTGAAATTCCAATACCAAGGTCCTGCTTTTCCCATCGTTAGCGTTTTTTTGGCTCAGGTTGGCGTCCTCGCCGACCTTCTTTCACCCCTCCCTTTGCTTTGATGTACAAGAAAAAATCTGCTTCATGTAAGTGTACTTTGTTCAGGCTGCTCAGTCCTTTCCACATTTGGTAGGGAGGGGTTAGGGGAGGGTCATCCATGATTGTTGCCTATCTATCGTGACGATTTCTTACTCACTTGTATCCCCATCGGGGCTCAAACCCGAACTTTTACCCTGAGAAGGGAGTTTCAATGCTAGGTGCCCCAACGGAGATTCGAACCGAACCTTTGACAATTTGAAAGAAATGATCACAAATATATTTTTACCAGGATGTAGAGATAATTCTGTAAATGACCTTTAATCATTCTGCCCCCCGCTATTCGTTACTACTGCCTGTCAAAGAAATCGTTAATAGCTTTTCTACCTTGGTCTGGATAACAGGAGCCGGATGAGAGCCGACAAGGCGATCCTTTTCTTTTCCCTGATTGACAAATATGAGGGTAGGTATACCTTGCACTCCTAATTTCATAGCCCCTTTGGGATTCTTATGTTGATTTTAGCGACGATCACTTTTCCCTTGTTTTCTTTTGCAATTTTTTTCAGGACATGCGCAATCATTCTCCTTGTGGCAATAATATTTTTCCTTCAGATATCGATATCAGGAGCTGTTTAAAGATAATGGAAATGACATTTCTTGCGACGAAGCCGTGAAGCAATCTCAAAGCTTCACAACTTCTTCCGGGTATAAATTTTAGCGTATAGATCATGCTGGAAAAATATAGTCCAACTTTAATATGGCAAATTTATAAAATAAATTAGCCTTTTTATGTTATTAACCCTACAACAGTGGATGAATCCATTTTCACAAAGATTTCCACGTTTATCTCAGCCTGGATTTGATAGACATAAAAGAAATTGTTTTTTTTCTAACCACCTCATAATACATTATCTAAACTTTTTTACACTCCCTCCCTCTTCAAATACCTTATTAAATCTACCTTGAACAAAGGCACAGATGGCTTTACGCAATCTTTATCGTAATGTCATATAATCAAAAGAGGGCATTTCCCCGCAGCTTGCTGCGAAAAAGAAGTAAGTGATTACGATAGGGCAACGAGGAAGTGAAGGAATGATACGGAAATATGTACAAGAACAAGGGAAAGAAAAGGAATACAAACAAATACAATATGACGAACAGCTTAAATTGTTTTAGCAGTAAGAAAAATTAAAGACGATACCCCGTAGCTTGCTGCAGGGAGGATTCATTTAAGAAACTAGGCCCAACAATTCATCATGGTCTGGAAATATCTTGGCGACTGGTAGAGATGATGAGAGATTCTATTGATTTAACCCCAAGCATGATCGTCACAATCAAACACGCTCTTAAGGAAGACATCGGTTCTGGTGATGCCACGACAAATAGCATTGTTCCACAAAAGGCGATGATGCACGGAGAGATCATTTCCAAACAAGCGGGAATCATCTCTGGTTTGGATGTTGCTCGAACTGTATATCATCTGCTGGATGAGAAAGTACGGTTCGAACCTTGCGTTGAGGACGGCGCGAAAGTGGCTAACCGGCAGAAACTGGTTGAGGTGTCCGGTCCAGCGCGGGTATTATTGACCGCGGAAAGAACCGCGTTGAACTTTATCGGCCGCATGTCAGGCATCAGCACGCTCACACACCGTTTTGTTGAAGCGGTAACAGGAACGAAAGCACAAATATTGGACACACGCAAGACCGCGCCAGGGTTGCGGGAGTTCGATAAATTGGCGGTCAGGTTGGGCGGAGGCACGAACCACCGGGTGGGTCTTTTCGATATGATCCTGATCAAGGATAATCACATTGATTTTGCGGGGTCGCTGGATGAGGCTGTTCGCAGAGTGCGGGCTGCAAAAACGGGGTTGGAGATCGAAGTTGAAACGCGCACGCTAGATGATGTTTCAACTGCCTTGGCATTGGGCGTTGAACGTATCCTGCTAGACAATATGAGTTGTGAAATGATGCAGCATGCGGTGGTCATGACCACAGGGCGAGCGAAACTGGAGGCTTCAGGCAACATAACCTTTGATAACGTCCGTGAGGTGGCTGAAACAGGAGTCGATTTTATTTCGACCGGGGCGCTGACCCATTCGGTCACTGTGTTTGATGTGAGTTTTGATTATCTGGAAAAGTCACAATAATGACTTATCAAAGTAGAGGAAGTTGTGAAAATCGAAGAAATGTATCTATCATTAAAGGAAAAACTGAACGATATCGTTCCAGATGTTGAATTGCGTTACAAAGCTGAATTGGCTGTGGAGATCAATCGCTTAAAGCTGGAAAAAAACGCGGTGATCCTGGGTCACAATTATATGGAACCGGTGTTGTTCCACTCGGTGACCGATATCAAGGGGGATTCTCTTGAGTTGAGCCGGAAAGCCGCTGAAACTGAAAAGGATGTCATCGTTTTTTGCGGAGTAAAGTTCATGGCAGAAACTGCCAAGATCCTCAACCCCACCAAAACCGTGCTGATCCCCTCTTTGGCTGGTTGTTCATTAGCTGCGAGTATTACAGCCGCTGATGTTATTGCGTTGAAAAAGAAGTATCCAAGCGTACCAGTCGTGACATACGTTAACACTTATGCCGATGTTAAAGCAGAATCTGACATTTGCTGCACTTCTGGCAACGCGGTGGCAGTGGTTGAATCGCTTGGGTCAGGCACGATCATTTTCCTGCCAGATGAATTTTTGGCTCGCAATGTGGCTAAAGCGACTGGCAAGCATATCATCTTCCCGGCGTCGGATCATTTCAAGTCAACAGCGGACACAGAGTTGGATGTTCAAATGATCGGTTGGCGCGGGCGTTGTGAAGTGCACGAAAAGTACACCGTTGAAGATATTGTCAATGTTCGGCAGCAGTACCCGGATGTTTTAATCCTGGCTCACCCCGAGTGCAGCCCTGAGGTTGTGGCAGCCTCAGATTTTTCGGGCAGTACCTCGGCGATGGTGAAATACATAAAACAAACTTCCGCTTCGCGCTATCTTCTTCTCACGGAATGCTCGATGGCGGATAATGTGGCTGCGGAGAACCCTAATAAATCAATGCTGCGCATGTGCAGTGTACGCTGCCCGCACATGAACCAGATCACGATGGAAAACACTCTGGATTCATTGAAATACAATCAATTCGTCATTGAAATTCCAGAGGCCATTCGAGTCAGGGCGTACAATGCAGTGGAACGAATGCTCCAAATAGGTTAAGGAAAAACGATGCAGAATACTGATGTTTGAATCATTGGATGTGGTATAGCGAGGGCGGCTACTGCTCTCACCCTGGCAAAAAACCCGAACCGACACGTTACCGTAATCACGCGGGAATCCGATCCGCAGGAATCCAACACCCGTTATGCGCAGGGCGGTATCATCGGGCGGGGATAGGGGAGGGTCATCCATGATTGTTGCCTATCTATCGTGACGATTTCTTACTCACTTGTGCCCCCACGGAGACCCGAACCCGGGCTTTTGCCTTGAGAGGGTAGCAGGGTAGGGACCATCCTTGGTCGCTACAGAAGGTTTTGCTCTTCCCGGCGGCCTCGCCGCTGTTTTTACCCCTCCCTATTTAACAACGGGAAATGCTTGCATTAATTCTGGCGGATATCCGACCAGCATGGACTGAAGTTTCTTGGGATCAGTTTCATCCAGCCATTGCCAGCAAGCATGTGAATCTAAAATCACAGGCATCCTTTCATGGATTGGAGCAACGACAGTATTTGCTGAACATGTAACGATGGTGCAGGAAAGCAATTCATCGCCATCCGGATTATTCCATCGTTCCCAAAGGCCTGCAAATGCAAACGGTTTCCCGTTTTTCAAAACAAACAGATACGGAGAGGACTTTTCCTTCCCCTGTGGAGGTTTCTTCCATTCATAAAAACCGTCTGCCAGGATAAGGCACCTCCTTCGCTGGAAAGCACTCCGAAAGGAAGGTTTTTCCGTTAACGTTTCTGATCGAGCATTGATAAGCCTTGAACCAATCGAAATATCTTTTGCCCAACTCGGCACCAAGCCCCAGTAGAAAAAATCCAATTTTCGATCATGAGAATCAGAAAGTACTGCTACAGGTTGCGTAGGAGAGATATCGTGGCGAGGTTGCCATTCTGCCGGCATATCAGGGATCTGAAATTCCATCTGAAGTTCTACTGGGTCTACGGATAAGGTAAACCTCCCACACATAATTTACCTCCTGGAATGCTTTTTCCTCAACGGTTATGTAGTTTATAACAATTTTCTATTAAATTGATGTTCGAGAATAATTAACAAATGCTTGACTGTAGAACATATATTCTATAAAATAGAATAGTGACCGATCTGTATCATTCCACGCTCAGCAACCCAGGTTGGCTCCCTGAGCTATCTCGACCGCTTGGTAATCAGGTTTTGCTGGTGGTTGCACCGCACGCTGCCAATACGTTGATGTTGGAACTGGCAGGGCGCCTGGCAAAGGAAGGCACACTGCGGGTGCTGGATGGAGGCAACCGCTTCAACGTCTATCCGGTGGCAAAGGCGCTGCGCCGGTTGACTCCAAAGCTGGACGATGCTCTGCAGCGTATCACCCTCTCGCGGGCTTTCACTTGCTTCCAGTTGCAGGCACTATTGCAAGAGACTCCCTCGAATAAGTCTCCTACGCTCGTGCTTGACTTACTATCTACTTTTTACGATGAAAGTGTGAACTTGGCGGAGTGCCGTCGGTTGCTGGCTGCCTGCCTGCCACACCTGCGTAGACTGGCGCACACTGCGCCACTGGTAGTGAGCGTAAAACCTCCGCCGCCCATCGCAGCTGCCCGGCAAATACTGCTGGATACCGTGCAGCAAGCGGCGGATCAATGCTGGGTGCTGGAGCCAGTGACGGAAATTAAGCGGCAGATGGAACTGGATATGTTTCCTTGAAGCTTTATTGACAGTTGAAAAGAAATACAAAATCTTAATGGGTTGGAAAGTGAGGCAAAAATGGGACGCACTTTACCTTCAGTGACCCAGGCATTCTTAATGGAGCAGCAGAGCTTTGCCCAATTCCGGCGGGCATTGCGCCGCTCGGATCAACTGGCGCTGGATGAACTGTTTGCCTGGGCGCGCAATCACGTGGCAGCCGCGGCGTATGCTGCCAATGCCCTTCCGATGGAAACCATGTTGCTGGCGATGCTGCTGGAGGAACATAAGGAAGTCATCCGGCTGCGCAACGCCATCGAACGGTTGGAGATGGAGACGAAATCTAGTCATGATTGAAACTTGTGGCTGGCTGCTGGATCTGTACGACGACCTCAAAGCCGGAATCGTAATGTGGCTAATTGGTGTGGACGGCAAACGCCACCGATTGCATCAACCTTTTCCGGTCACTTTTTATGCAGCCGGTGAAGCTTTGCGCTTGCGTACCCTTTGGCGCTGGCTGGAAAACCAGCGGGTGAAATGTGTCTTGCGGCGGGAGGAACGGCGTGATTTATTCCAACCGGAATTGGTGACCGTACTCGCAGTGCAGGTGCAGCAAACTGCTGAACAGCCTCGGCTGTTCCGTGAGGTATCACAGGCATTCCCTGATCTGACCTATTACGATGCCGATCTGCAACTCAGCTTGCGCTATTCGGCGGTTACAAGGACCTTTCCGCTGGCATACTGTCGGGTAGTGGCTGAGGACGATGGTACCCTATGCGAGTTGAAAACCTTGGACTCGCGTTGGGATTTGGACCCCGCGCCAGCACCATTGCGAGTAATGTACCTGGAACCGGATTGCGATCCGTCGCACACCCCGCCCCAAACGGTGAAAGTGCGCTACGAACACCACGAGTACACCCTACCGATTGACCCTCCTCGACCTATGCTAATCACGCTACGTACTCTGTTGGAAAAGTACGATCCCGACCTGCTCATGACCATGTGGGGAGATACCTGGCTGCTGCCACGCTTGGTGGAACTTTCCGAACAGAATAGGCTGCCACTTCCACTTAACCGAGAACCAAATCGA
>JBGQAS010000335.1:0-2933 GCA_041494435.1 Anaerolineaceae bacterium
ATCTCCGGCTTTACGGCTATCGGGTTACCATCTTCATCAAAGCCGCCCGCAGCCAAACCGTCGATGAGTTCCAGCTTGTAATCCTGTCCCTTGAAGACTTCCCGGGCTTCTTCTGCACTGATCACTTTCTTGGTGAAGTTGATCTTCTTGCGGATGATCTCGCGCATCCGTTTTTCAATTCCTTCCAGGTCTTCGGGGGTGAGGGGACGAGGGAGGTCGAAGTCATAGTAGTACCCGTCCTCGATGGCAGGTCCAATGGCGATTTTTGCAGTCGGAAATTTCTCCAGGACCGCTTGCGCCATGATATGCGCGGTCGAATGTCGGATCCGGTAAAGCAGGGAATCCTCGTAACGTTCCGATTTTTGTTCAGGCATTCTTGCCTCCTTTCAGATTTCCAGCAAACAAAAACAAAAATCCCGCTCCCAAAATTCCGGGGCGAGATTTTCATCACGCGGTTCCACCCGGATTTGATCCCTTATTGCAATAGGACCATCTCCTTGAACCGATAACGGGGTCAACCGTTCGCCTTACTGATTTTCAGGCTTAAGCTCGCAGGTGGTTTTCGTTAACTCTTTTCTGGGCAGGCTCTCAGCCTTTGACCTGCTCTTGCTGTCGAATGATGGTTAGTTACTCTTCCTGGTCAACGCTTATTTGATTATACAACTTTCCTGGTGGGCGGTATAGGACTCGAACCTACGACCTTTGCGATGTCAACGCAACGCTCTAACCAACTGAGCTAACCGCCCGAAGTGTGGGTATTATACATGGAACCCCACAAAAGTACAATAAATTGCTTTAGCCTATGACTCTTTACCTTCACTCGGAAGGGTGAACCAGAAAGTGGAACCTTTCCCGGGTTCAGATTCGACCCCGATTTTGCCGCCATGAGCCTCGACCACCCGTTTGGAAATGGCCAAGCCCAACCCTGTGCTCTTTTCTCCTCCCGTGGGTCTCGCGGATAACCGGGCAAAATCCTGGAACAGACGATCCCTATCCTTGGCGAGGATACCCGGGCCTGTATCGCTAACTTCGAAGTGCCATTCATTGCCTTTGCGGTAACATTTCACCAGTACTTTGCTTCCTGCAGGGGAATACTTAATCGCGTTGGACAAAAGGTTGTCCATCACCTGGCGCATGCGCAAAGGATCAGCAAAAACTTTCCCCTTTTCATCGCAATCGAGCTCGATGCTGGTGCCCTTGGGTTTTGCCAGGTTCTTATGGACTTTAATAATGTCATGCAGGAAATCCTGGATGGAAACATATTGGAACTCAAGTTCCAGCTTACCAGATTCGATTTGAGTAACATCCAGGATATCGCCCAGCAGGGTGAGCATGTAATCCGATTGGACGCGTATGTCATTGATGTAATTCTGGGCTTCTTCGACGGAGATCGGTATGCTTTTCGAAAGCAGCATAGTGGCTACCATTTGAATGTGTGCTATCGGGTTGCGTAAGTCATGCGCAGCAATCCCCAGGAACTTATTTTTCAGTTCATCCAATCTTTTCAATTCCGCATTTTGGATTTCAATGTGTTTTTTCTGGTCTGCCAATTGGGAAACGAGACGGCCTTTCTCTAAGATCACCGAAAGTTGGGCAGCGATGCGTTGAAAAGTGTCTGTGTGAATATCCTTGTAAGTCTGTGTCTGGGTGCTCGAAAAGAACATGAATCCTACCGGAACGCCGTTGGCTACCAGGGGGCAGGTCAGGGAAGACCGCATGCCTTCTTCCACCATGAACCGGGTGGATTCGGATTCAGGTTTGTCACGTAAATACTTTGGCAAATCGTTAAGGATTCGCGGTTGACCCGTTTGAATGATTTTTTCCAAACTACTCCCCTGTAGAGGAGATTCATATCCAACTTCCAAATGAACGGTGGGTTGATCGGAGGCTGCCCAATGAGCCCGGACTGTTTGTTTTTGCTTGTCAATCAGGGCAAACCCAATCCGGTTATAAGGGATGAACTCTCGAAAGTCCGTGTAGATCTCACTCAGTATCTCTTCCAGGAGGAAACCAGAATTGGTCCTCAGGGTGATCTTGTCCAATAACTGGATCTCCCTGAAGCGGGATTCGAGAGCCTTGGAAAGATCCTGAAGGGCGACACTCAATTCACCCAATTGATCCGGCGGCGTGACAGGTATTTCTGTAGAGAAATTCCCCATGCGGATTTGGTGGATAGCCGTAACCAATTTCTCGATGCGATCATCATTTTTACCCAAAGAATTTTCTTTCGCTTTCACGGTTTCATTATAAGTTAGTTGCGCTTTAGGGAAAATAAAAAGCTGTCCGAAGACAGCTTTTCAAAATCGAACCCAATGCAAATATCAATACGAAATTACGCGGGGTAACTTCTTCGCTTGAGCAATCCAGGCTTTGGCTTCCTTAAGGGTTGGCATTCGGCGGACCAGTTTTTTGGCTTTATTGATCTCGGTCATCTTCGCAACCAGGTTTTCGGGAACCCTTTTGGATAGTTCAACAACGGTATCCACACCGGCCTTTTCGAGCAACTCGGAATATTCCGAGCCTACACCCTTGATCCGGTACAGGTCGACGAAATTCACCCAATGCAAGATCAGATCATGAGATATTCCCGAAGATTTGACGATTGCCTCGCGTCCTTTGGGAGTGGCGCCCTTTTTGAGCAACGTGTCAGTAGTAGCTATTCCGGCTTTCTTCAATTTCTCTGCGTACTTTGGACCAATCCCTTCCACATCGATAACACTCGACATTTTTCACCTCCTATTGAAAGTTAAATTCACTATACAAACAAATTGATGAGAATACAAGTTGTTATTTCTAACTTAATAAAACATTATCAAATGATTTCGTGAGGAAAAAACCCCTATGGTATAATTCGCGCGGTTGGACGGAAATTCCACCTGGAGAGGTTGCATAGTCCGGCCTAATGCACGCGCTTGGAGAGCGCGCATACCGCA
>JBGQAS010000340.1:0-2894 GCA_041494435.1 Anaerolineaceae bacterium
CAGCAAATTATCAACGGTAAAAAATGATTTGCTAAGGAAAGACATGATGATAACCAGGACCAGCAGGACGGCCAATCGACTCAGGGTGGTGATGAACCGCACAATGGCAATCCTGGAGCGGGTTGGTTTTCTCACGTTACTTGTTTCCACGGAGACCTCCCCGATATACCCACTGAGCGAAAATTACTCCGAGCATCAAAGTAACCCCCACCACCGCTGAAGTAAGTTCACTGGAGAAACCCAACAAGGTGAGACCATTCTGGAGCACGGTGATCACCAGAGCACCCAGGATTGCTCCAGCCAAGCTTCCCCTGCCACCGGTAATGGGAGTACCCCCGATCACCACCGAGGCAATGGCAAAGAATTCTGTGCCCTGCCCCACCAATCCATTCCCTGTATTGATCCGGCTGGCCAGCACAACCCCCGCGATTCCCGCCAGGGTCCCGCTCAGGACATAAACGGTCACTTTCACCAGATCCACTTTGATCCCCATCCAGGAAGCGATGACCGGGTCGGCTCCAATGGCAAATATGTACCGACCAAACACAGATCGTTTGGTAAGGAAAAGGACGATCAACAGCAGCACCACAGTGATCCAGAAAGGCATGGGCAAGCCAAGGAGTGAACCTTCATTTATGAAGGAAATATTCGCATTTTCAATATGGATGGAACCCCCATGAGAAAATCCAAGGGACACACTCCGCGCCATGAAGAGCATCCCGAAGGTCACTACAAATGGAAAAATCCTACCTTTGGCAACGATCAATCCCGAAATCAATCCGGAGAGGCTGCAGGTGGCTATACCTATCAGGATCGCCACCGGCCAGCTCAACCCTTGACTGAGACTAAAGGCTGTCAGCACTCCAGCCATTCCAATGAAAGAACCAACAGCAAGGTCAATTCCTCCACTGGTGATCGTCATCATCATCCCCATGGCAACAATGATCAAGACAGCCCCTTGCCTGATCAAATTAAATGCATTGTCGATAGTCCCAAAGTTGGGAGCGATAATGGAGAATATGATGATCAATCCCAGCAGTATCCAGGTGATGCTCGGGACTGCCTCGAACCAGCGCAGGAATTTGAGGTTAGAACTTTGTCGCATCGACCGCCTCCTGCGTTCCGAATGCACATGAGGCAACTTTTTCAGCCGTTACTTCTCCGTGTTTCAGTTCCCCAGTGATCTCTCCGCGGCACATCACGTAGATTCGATCACTGATCCCCATGATCTCCGGTAATTCTGATGAGATCACTAGGATGGCAGTTCCTTTTTGGGCGAGTTCGTTGATCATCCGGTAGATCTCCACCTTGGTGCCTACATCGATCCCTCGGGTGGGTTCATCCATGATCAATACGGATGAGCCCGCACACAGCCATTGAGCCAGGACAACTTTTTGTTGAGTTCCCCCGCTCAAATACAAAGCCAGTCTTTCAATGGAAGGGGTGGCGATCTTCAGATCATCGACATATTTCTGGGCCACCTCCTTTTCTTTTTTACCTGAGACGAAGCCCGAAGGGAACATGCGATCCAACGAAGCCCGTTCAATGTTCTCCTTCACGGAAAGTGCCAGGCAAAGACCTTCCTTCTTGCGGTCTTCCGGGGAAAAGCCCATCCCCAGGTCCACCAGCTTTCCCGGGAGCTGGTGAGTGACATCTTCGTCAAATAGCTGGATGGAGCCCGAATCCATGGGATCCAGCCCAAAAGCCAGGCGCATTGTCTCGGTCCTTCCTGCGCCCACCAGGCCGAAAAGCCCCACGACTTCTCCTTTGCGAACAGAAAGGCTTACATCCTTGCAAACTCCCTTACGGGTGACATGCGAAAGCCGGAGGGCTTCCTCTCCGATCTTGGTGGATTCTTTGGGATACATCTCCGAGATGTCCCGCCCAACCATCATCTGGATGATGGCATTTAATTTTGTTTTCTTGATGTCCAGGGTATCGATTTTGCGACCATCCCGGAGAACCGTAATCCGGTCACCGATCTGGAAAAGTTCTTCCAGGCGGTGGGAAATGTAAATAATTCCGACTCTTTCGGCTTTCAATTTTTTCAAAGCGGAGAACATTAAATCGGTGTCCTGCGCTGTGAGGGAGGATGTCGGTTCATCCAATATGATCACGCGGGGATGGAAAGATAAAGCCCGGGCGAACGCCACCAATTGTTGCTTGCCCAGGCTCAGATCGTTTACCAGAGCACGAGGGTTCACATCAATTGAAAGAGATTCAAGCAATTCCTTCGCTTTTTTCTCTTCTTCCTTGACATCCACAATGAAGCCAATGCGTTCAGGCTCATGGCGGATAAAAATATTTTGGGCAACGGTTAAGAATGGAGAAAGGTTGGATTCCTGGAAAACGATGGAAATCCCCAATTTCTGAGCACGAGTCGGGCTTGTAACCCGAACGGGTGTCCCATCCAGCTGAATGTTTCCATGATCCAGCGGCAATACACCCGAAAGGATCTTCACCAGCGTGGATTTGCCCGCCCCGTTCTCTCCCACCAGCACATGGATTTCCCCTTTATGCAGGTCAAAATCGACCTTATCCAGCGCCAGCACGCCCGGAAATGTTTTTACGATCCCCCGCATTTCAACGATTTGATTGCTCTCTCTCAATCGGCACCTTCCTTATAGCCCCGGAAATGAGGACGGTGAAATTACGGAGTGAAGACCACTTTCAATGCATCTTCATCGAAAGATTTCTTGATGGCTTCCTTGGCCTGATCCAGTTTGAAGCGATGCGTGATCAGTTTCTCGAAGGGGAATTCCGTGCGGTGCCGCCACATCATGTCCATGGCCACGTAATAACCATCGTGGGGATGGTTGGTATTCCCAAACAGCAGCACGTTCTTGGCGGCGATGTGGCGATGAACGTTCAATTCCACAGTCTTGCCAGTATCA
>JBGQAS010000053.1:0-8633 GCA_041494435.1 Anaerolineaceae bacterium
CAAGGTTCGGTGCAACTTATCGCTTGGATTATTACGACATAGGCGCTATGCAGGAGATTGTCCGTCGAGCCATTCGTCTGCTTTCCATGGAGGCGGATGACAGCGGAATCCTGGAGATAGCTTCACGGGCTCGTGGGACCCCTCGCGTGGCGCTGAGGTTGTTGCGCCGGGTGAGGGATTATGCCGAAGTCCGCGCCAAAGGAATTATCACCAACCAGGTTGCAATTGAGGGCTTGAATTTGCTCAACGTCGATGGGCTGGGATTGGACGATGTGGATCGGCGAGTATTGAAAACCATCATCGAAAAGTATGATGGCGGACCCGTAGGTTTAGCTACCATCGCCGCTTCTATCAGCGAAGAACCAGATACCATCATGGAAGTAGTTGAACCGTACCTGCTTCAATTGGGATTTCTGGAAAGAACCCCCCAGGGGAGAACCGCAACAAGGCTGGCTTACGACCATTTGCAAATCGATTATCCCGCGACGGGCACTGAACAGCCACGTCTCATCTAGAAACCATCTATACAATTTCTTTTAACCCATGCAAACATCTGATTTTGATTACCATTTACCGGTTGAGCGAATTGCTCAAATCGCCATTGACCCACGCCATGCATCCCGTTTACTGGTCCTGAACCGCAAAACCGGTACTCGTGGGCACACCCACTTTTGGGATATCGACCAATTCCTTTGCAAAGGAGATTTGCTGGTAATCAATAAAACCCGGGTCATCCCCGCTCGTGTTTTCGCTAAAAAATCAACCGGCGGAAGAGTTCAGTTGTTGTTTCTAAAAAAAATCCTCCCTATGGAATGGGAAGTGCTGGTGGGTGGGAAAAAGATGGTAACGGGGCAACGTGTTCAATTGGGAAAAGACATTGAGGGTGAGGTCGTCCAGGTCTTGGATGGTCCGGGCCGGATTATCCGGTTTTCACAGCCTGTTGAAGAAGAACTGGCTCGGATCGGGCAAATGCCATTGCCTCCTTACATCCACACTCATTTGGATAATCCTGAGCGGTATCAAACTGTTTATGCTAAAGAACCCGGTTCGGCTGCTGCTCCAACTGCCGGGTTGCACTTCACGCCGGAATTGATCGAAAAACTTAAAAGTTTGGGCATCGACTTTGTGGAACTGACTCTGCATGTGGGTTTGGATACTTTTGCACCGGTGACTGAAAAGAATCCTGCGGAGCACATTATCCATACCGAATGGTGCCAGCTGGATAAGGAAGCCGCGGATAAAGTGAATAAAACTTCTACTAAAGGTGGAAAGATCATTGCGGTAGGTACGACTAGTGTGCGGACCCTCGAATCTGCCGGCAGGGATGCGCCAGAAGGGAAAAAAGTTGTACCCTTTGAAGGTCCCACGGATCTTTTCATCCTGCCGGGTTTCCAGTTTAAGGTGGTGGATGCAATGGTTACCAACTTTCACCTTCCTAAATCCTCTCTCATTATGCTGGTGAGTGCTTTCGCGGGCAGAGATCTGATCATGGAAACCTATCAGGAAGCGATCCAACTTGAATATCGGTTCTATTCCTTTGGCGATGCCATGTTAATCTTATGAACAAGAACAAGTGGCAAGAATTGGATGAACGAATCATTTCCTGCCGGCTCTGTTCCCGGCTCGTAGCTTGGAGAGAAGAAGTCGCCAGGGTGAAGAAACGTGCCTACCGGGACTGGGAATATTGGGGTAATCCTGTTCCAGGTTTCGGGGATGAAAACGCTAAAGTTTTGATTGTCGGTTTGGCACCTGGTGCGCACGGGTCAAACCGGACAGGACGTATGTTCACCGGAGATGTTTCGGGGATATTCCTTTATCGAGCGTTATTCAAGAATGGTTTTGCCAACCAGGCAATGGCTACGAATCGGGAAGATGGTCTGCGGCTCAAGGATATTTATATTACAGCGGTATGCCGTTGTGTTCCACCGGATAATCGCCCAACCCAGGACGAAATTCAAAATTGTCAACCCTATCTCCTGGAAGAAATCCGGTTATTGAAATCCCTTCAGGGAATCGTCGCCCTGGGAGGGGTGGCTTATAAACGATTGCAGGTCATATTTGACTTGGTTTTTTCGAGAAGAATTGCAGAACCTTTCTCTCACAATAATTTCATTCCATCGAATAGGTCTAGTCCCTGGTTATTGATTAGTTTTCATCCGAGCCAGCAAAACACACAAACCGGTCGTCTCACCGAAACAATGTTTGATACGATATGGTGCAAAGCACACAATTTAATTCAGGATGGAGAGCGATGAAAATCCTAAAGAGAATACTCATTTGGATAGGCAGTATCTTGGGAGGATTGCTTCTGCTTGCCATCATAGTCCCCATGATTTGGCCCATTCCCGTCTTAACAGGTATTCAGACCATTGATCAGCTGAAGGATAGTAACAGCCAATTCATTAACCTTGAAGGGATTAACGTCCATTACAAACAATATGGCAATGGCGAACCGTACATAATTCTTCTGCATGGTTTTGGAGCCAGCACCTTTACCTGGCGGGATGTGATTCAACCATTATCGAAGTATGGAACTGTGATTGCTTATAACCGTCCCAGTTCCGGATTAACGGATCGTCCTTGGAAGATGACTTGGGATGGATTGGATCCATATGGAGTCGATGGACAGGTCCAGATGCTCTTGAAATTGATGGATGCCAAGGGAATTCAAAAAGCTATCTTAATTGGGAACTCAGCCGGCGGGGCGATTGCCACCTATGCGGTGTGGCAGTATCCCGACCGCGTGCAAGCCCTGGTTGAATTGGGTATTGTACACACCCGAGGCGGAGAGAATTGGACCGCTGCTGATGAGATCGATCCAAAAGTGGGGCGTGGATTTTCTACATTCCGCCTGGTACGACCAGGCAAAGATCACTGATGCTGTCCTGGCAGGCTACGAGAAACCCTTGCATGCTCCGGATTGGGACAAAGGATTATTTGAATTGTTGCGTGCACCAAGACCAGCCTCAATAATCCCACATATAAGGGAAATATCCATACCAAGCTTGGTAATTTCTGGGAATTCGGACAAAATTGTCCCCATAAAATTCAGCATTCATCTTGCGAATGAATTGCCAAATACCAGTCTGGTTGTAATCCCCCAATGCGGGCATTTGCCCATGGAAGAACAACCGCAATTATTCCTGGAGACGGTCGTCCCTTTCATTCAGCAATTCACCCCATAGATTTTGAGAACTATTTTTTCTTTAATTTCGGGCTGGTTCGATTTGATTTAGTCTTCTTACTTGGCTTCTTCTCCAGAAGCGCTAGCAATTTCTGCACCTGGAAGCCGGATTTTTTCTCCGCTTTGCCGATTTCTTCGATAACACCATGCATCTTCAAAATGGACTCAATCATGGTATTGGCGTCCGGGCTCGGTCCCAACGGCAGGTTGAGAATTGCCAGAAGGTACATCCACCAAAGGAAATCTTCGAACCCCTCCTGGTTGAACCAAAGAACGTCGTTGTACCGATTTAGCCCTAGCTTAAGTTGGATTTCTGGAATTTTTAACCAGGATTCCATCAATTCCTTTAAGTCTAAATTCTTCAACTGAGCCGACCAATTCTGCTGGCTGATGAGGAGTTTTACCATGTTCGTCATCGACCAGGAATCCTCTTCCGAGAATCCCATTTCCTTATACAGGTTCTCAAGCGCTTTCCCTATCTGCCATTCGTCCATCCAACTTAAGGTCTGTTCCTGTGGATTTTCCTGAACACTCAATTTGCCAAGATTATGCAGGAATCCCCAGGTGAACAAGATCAACCAGCGTTTGGTTGAATTCTTTAATTGCTGAGAGATGTTCTTAATGGATGACCGATATGTGCTGGCTTTCGGGAGGGGATATCGCTTATCCAATTGGCTCAAAGAAAGAATGACTTCCACTCTTTGCTTGATTTCGGTAGCCAGTAGAGAATTTGGTCGCAGATGTCCCAGCTTGGCAGCACCTTCGATCAGGTTGTCTGCTTTTTTCTCAACTTCGTTGAGCAAACGGGTGGGTTGATGGAAAATCTCTTTATTCGTCAGTCTGTGTTCCATCAAGTATTCGAAATAACCACGATTGAAAATTTCATTAAGAGGGTGCATCACGGGCTCGAGCATCAATTCTTTCATCGCTTCCTGGATGCTGGGGACACCTCTGCCATTAAGGAATTCATACAAATGGCGGTAGGTATGCCATGAATCATCGTTGACCTGGTGCATATCCAGGAAAACATGGTATTCGTAAGCATGCAGATTGATATGGAAGCCTTTTTCAATGATTTCATCAACCGGACGAAGATGTTGTAATCCGGATGTTTGATCGCGATAAATCAAGAAAGAATCAGCTCCACCACTCAGGTGAAGACCTTCTGCGATGCTTTTTCGCCTGAGATGCTTCTTTCCATCTGCTGATTTAACAATATAGGCTGAGCTTTGATTCAACCAGCCGGAGGCATCATTGAACCGGTTGTTGTAGATGACAAGGGATACCTTATCGCCTAAAGCGTTTGAATAGGCAAAGACGTCTTCATCCACCGAACCAGAAGGAGTGTAGAGATCATAAAGCAGGAAATTTTCGACGCCGGCAAAAAGCGCCCTGTTGTGCAGCAAGGGGAAGATCTCCCGCTCATGGCGGTTTACCAAATCCTGGTCAACTTGCTCATCCCATAGGGCTTTCCTGAATTCCATGCCGTATTTTTCGGAGAATCCTTCCACCTGGCCATGTCCGAACATGGGTAAGCCTGGCAGAGTGGCCATCATGATGCAGATCCCGAAATATTTATCCCCCTTGCCGAATTGTTCCACCGTGGTGCGTTCATCTGGGTTGTTCATGAAATTTACGTAACGCTTGAGGATATCCGGTTCGAATTCCAGAGTGTTTTTAATCAGCGTTCGGTAACCGGCATTGTCCTCGTTCCGGAGCATGTTCATGAAGGCACTGTTGTATACCCGGTGCATCCCCAGGGTGCGGACGAAATATCCTTCCATCAACCAAAATGCTTCAGCTAATAATAGAGTATCGGGGGCTTCTTTAGCCACCCGGTCCACAACCTCGCGCCAAAACTCGTTTGGCATGGCGTGGTTGAATTCCGCTTTTGACATACTGTGTTCCGCCCGGCTGGGAATGGCTCCGCCGCTGCCCGGTTCAGGGAACCACAGGCGCTGATAATGCTTCTTGGTCAGGGTCATGGCTGCATCGAAGCGGATGATGGAGAACCTTTGCGCTACACTCAGGATTGTTTGGATGACCGCTTCCCTTACTTCTGGATTTAGATAATTCAATTGAGCAGTGTCATTCCAGGGCATGCTGGTGCCGTCATTCCCGTGGTATATGTAGCTGGCTTGGCCTGAACCGTAGTCGGTCCTCTTGAATTCAACGGCTGCATCGCTGCGGTCGTAATAGTGATCTTCAATTTGAATCCCAAGTCCGGGTCGGTTGGATAAGTTCGGACCGGTGAAAGTGTGAGAAGGATAGGGGCTTTCTGGCAATGAAAGAAACCAGTTCGGATGGTCTGCAACCCAGGGCGAATCGATGCCCATGTGGTTGGGGACCATATCGCTGGCCAGGCGGAGCCCTCGCCGCGATGCTCGATGCTGCAAATCCTGGTAAGCTCGTTCACCACCCAGGTCTTCTGCGATATCGTAGGAAAAAAGGGAATAAGCTGATGAAATGGCGTCCGGGTTTCCGCACAGGTTCTTGATCATGGCGGAGGCTTTGCTGCGCGCCCAAAGTCCAATGAGCCATAGTCCCGAGAAACCTCTCTGAACGAGAAGATCCAATTCCTCATCGGGAATTTGATCCAATCGGGAAATGCTTTTCCTGTATTTTTTGGATAGCTGTTCCAACCATACGTAAGTATTCTTGGCCAGGAGAACCAGGCGGGGCATCCATTCCTTGTCAGGGCTGAACATCTCCGGCTCATTCTCTGCCCCCATGGCAGAATACAAAGGGATCAAAGTGGGGCCAGGGCTAAAGAAAGCGAGCCTGCCTTCTTCCTTGAGGAGGTCTAGGCTGCCCAGAATGCGATAGAGAAAGCTGCCCAGCAAATCAGCCCAATGGGTGCGGATGTAATCCAATTGACCTTCGATAGAATAGGGAACGAGGATCGCGGGTGTCCGCAGCATTTCCAGAAGATTCTGTTGTTCCGGCCCGAATTTGGGCTGGTCAACGAAGAAATCCTGCAACTTGTTCATCACCAGGGGATAAATGGTGTTGCTGAACAGGTTTTCGTCAGAAAAGAATTCCTGGTAGGGAGTCAGGGCTGGGTTCTTGTTCGACAGCCATAGCATGATCAATTCTTCCAGCACGAGGGTGCGGTTTGAAATCCCTTTCGTCTTCTCATTCAAATAATCTTCGGGGGTTTGTAGATTTTTATAAACAGCAACAGGTGGGAATTCATTCAAAAACACTAAGAAAAGATTATTCATCCGGGCTTTACCGAATTGCTTTTCGATAACGGTTAATGCCTGTTCAAGAACCTTTGGGTTCTTCGTCTGGCGGTAGAGTGAGAAGCAATGATGAAATATTTCATCGATCAATCCCATGGCATTGATCTGACCCGCCTTAATAGCATGCTCAGGGTAATTGACCAGGTCTTTGGTTTTGTTTACTTTTTGGGCGAAAACACGGCTGGTATGAAAGTTCGCAAAAATGACATTGCCATCGTAGGCAAAAAGAGTTTCATCGAATTGATAGTGGTCGCGTGCCTGGCGGGAAATGTGAAATTCCATAGAAAACCCCTGCTGAAAAGGTGTTGTTATTATACATGTTACTCTTTATTCCAACTTGTACTGCGGAGAAAAAATTAACCAGCAAGTGAAGGAAGAACGAACCAATTGCCCGGTTGAGATTCAACCTGCCAATCGGGTGCCAATTCCCCTTGTTTCACCATCTGGGCAAGAGCTTTTTCAATATCCGGTTGGGGCCAATGGAACAAGCGGACCAGGTCCTTGGTTTGGGCAACTCCCAGGGCAGCAAAATATCGACCCATCAGGTATTTTCGAGCCTGGTTTTCGTTGATTGGGCGTGCCTTTTTGATGATCCATGGGAATTGGCGATGGGTGAGTTCATAGATGAATGAATACTTCCATGCCCCCACTTCTGCAACCCCGATAGGCAGGACTTTTAATTCGACCTGCAGGTCATCCAACGCTTTGTTGAAAAGTTGCTCTGCATTGCTCGATGTAAAATGGGCAGCTTTGCGAAGAGAAATCCGGTCAAGCGCTCCTTCTTTTAACAGAGCTTCATAAATCAACTTGCTTTCCTGGGTAAGGTTTCCTTCTTCATATTGGATCAAATAATCCTGTTCGGGATCTCCATAGTTGGGTGAAAGGGCATAGAAATAGGGGATGGTTTCGAGTGAAACCATGGTCGCGCGGTGACGCAGGATATGAGCGTAATACCAGACTTTTTTATCCAGGGAATCATCCTTCCACGCCCAGGTTCGGTGTCCCGGGTCATCATGGTTCTTGGGTACTGTCATCCTCCCGGTGTGCGCTGTCCATAGGGAAGGGAGCAGGCAATCCTTCACCGGCCAGAAAAAGGCAAACCCCCGTTCGTTGACAAATTCGATCGCCTCTTCGTATGACTGAACCCGCGAGCCGGGTCGGATGTGGAAAGTTTTTTCTCGGAAGGTATCGAGCTTTTTGCATGACAGGATATTTTTCCCTTTTTCCGCCATGCGCTCTATGATAACCCGATTGAGAAAAAAAGGTGTTTGATTTGTGTTTAAAGTTTTTGAAGGATGTGGGTGATGATGTTCGACCCGCTGCCGCCGATATTTTGAGCCATACCGATGCAGGCATTATCCACCTGGGTCTCGCCACATTCACCGCGTAATTGCTGTACAACTTCTACGAGTTGATACATCCCAGTGGCTCCTACCGGATGCCCCCGCGCTTTGAGCCCACCCCGGGTGGCAATGGGGATTTTCCCTTTGGAGGTAATCTTCCCATCCAGGGCAAGTTGAGGTCCTTTTCCCGGCTCGGCAAATCCGCTGGCTTCCAGTGAAAGGGCTGCCATGATGCTGAAGGCATCGTGAAGTTCGAAAACCTGGATATCCGCGGGCTGAAGTCCGGCTTGCTGATAGGCCTTTTTTGAGGATAGTTCCACTGCTTTGAGCCAGGTGGGTTTTTCACGGTCATGCACAGAGATAGTATCTGTGGCTGCACTGGAGGCAATCACCTTGATGGTGGGCCGGGGAAGTTTTTTTCCCAGGTTTTCAATGGGAACGAGCACTGCAGCAGCAGCTCCATCCCCGATCGGGGAGGCATCCATCAAATTGATGGGGTCTGCCACCATCCCCGCGCGCTGATAATCTTTGAGGGTAATGGGTTCGTGAAAGCGGGCATAAGGATTGTGGACGGCATTTGCATGGGCATTGATTGAAAATCCGGCGAAATCATCCTTCTTCCAGCCATATTCATGCATGTAGCGCTGCATTACCAGGGCATTCAGGGCGACAAAGGATAATCCTTGATCTAGTTCCCAATCTGCATCAGCAGCGGTGGCGAGTGAAAAGGTGATTTCGCTGCCTGGAGAATCCGTCATTTTTTCAACGCCCAAAACGAGGGCGCTTTCCAGTTGCCCCGAGGCGATTGCCATCACCCCTGATCGGAAAGCGGCTGCCCCGGAACTGCAAGCTGCTTCGATG
>JBGQAS010000461.1:0-2073 GCA_041494435.1 Anaerolineaceae bacterium
ATTCATTCCCCCGAAATGCAATGAACTCAATCGAGTTAAAGGCGATGGGCGCGACCCCGTGATTTGCAAATAAAGCTTTTAGATTTGACAGCGAATGATCGATCAAGTAACGATCCATTTTTTCTGCCCAGACTTCAAGAGTTCTAAATCCTGCCCGGGCCGAGATCGCGACATCAGTTTCGAGGTCGCTCGTCATTGCCGTTGCGCCGTGGAAAGCCAGTTTCATTGGTAATCCTTCAACTTATTGATAAAACTACATTTTCATGACAAGTTTCATCGCACTCTTGGGAATGTGCTGCAGCGTTTTCATGTCCAACCCGAGCATCTCAAACGCTTCCAAACCGGCAGACAGTGGAATCACATCTGTGAAGAAAGGTTTCATGGCCAGACGGTTTTCCTGGAAGATACGAATGGAAGGCACCATGGTGTTCTGTCCAAGGTACAGACCAAGGATCTTGGTAGCCCAGCGAGTGATCTCATTGGGCACGACGGTTGTAGTAATGCTCGAGTCCATGCCAAAGGGCAATACCTTCCCGCCTGGGGTGACACATTTCAAAGCAGTTGCCAAATCATTCCCAGTGGCTTCGATTACGATATCCGCTTTCCTACCATAAGTGAAATCGGTGATTTTCTGAGCGACATCAACTTCTTTGGGGTTCCAAACCGTGAGACCGCATTTTTTAGCAATCTCAATCCGGAAGGGATCGATCTCAGTCACAGCAACCTTGGCAGCAATATTCTTGGCGAATTGAGCAAACAGGTAACCGATGGGACCAAACCCGATGATCATCACATAGTCGTAGGGCAGCATCAGCAGGGTGTTCATCCCATTCACCACAGTTGCCAGAGTCTCAACCTGGGTGCCAAAGATGTCATCGATTTCCGGAGGAAGCACGTAACATTGTTTTTCTGGAACGAGACAGTATTCTGCGTATCCGCCATCCCGCATGACACCGAGGGCCGAGGTCTTGATCTCAACACATTGGCTGCTCAGCCCCATGCGACAGAACGAACAGAATCCGCAGCGGATATTATTGTCGATGGCGACCCTGTCCCCCACCCTGACATGGTGCACGTGAGTGCCAATCTCGATCACCTCGCCGCAGAATTCATGCCCAAGGACCGTGTTCGGCTTGAAGTGGTGCTTACCCTCAATGATTTTGATGTCACTCCCGCAGATGCCTACGGCATGCACCTTGAGGAGCACATCATCCGGGTCTTTCACTTTGGGAATGGGAATTTCCTTCAAGAAAATCTTGCCCACATCTTCGAAAACCCAAGCTTGCATTTTATCCATCTCTTCCTCCTGTCTGATTTACCTTTTGAATAAAGCACACGTGTGCATTATCACCAAAAAAATTACGTTCCCGGCGATGCCGTGGTCTCGCGGATGATCAACTTTCCACGCAGCATTTTCGCCTGTGACCCTTCCAGAACTGCGCCCGATTCGGCATGCAGTAAACGGGACATCATCTTCGCTGCTTCATATCCAAGCTGATATTTTGGTTGTTCGAATGTGGTGAGCGACGGGGAGGTATAGGCAGCGAAGGGAATATCGTCAAATCCAACCACTGATACCTCCTGTGGTATTTTCACCCCAGCCAGGCGAAAAGCCTTCATCATCCCAATCGCCATCATATCGTTGAAGCACATGATGGCTGTTGGACGTTCTGGCAAGTTCATAAAATATTGCGCACCTGCCTCCCCTCCCTGAATCTGGTCGAACTCTGTGACAAAAATATCTTCCTTCCGAACCGCAAGTTTTGCTGCTTTCATCTCCTGCTGAAACCCTCGTAAACGACCTTCCGTGGTTCGTTTTGCCCTAGCATTGCCGAGGAACCCAATCCGGTGATGCCCCAATTCGATCAGATGGCGAGTAACCTCGCTGCTACCGTAGATATCATCATGATAGACGGTATATTGCATTTCATTCAATTCGCGGTTACCAACAGCAACGATGGGAAATCCAAATTGGTGGAGGAGGTTGTAGTGTTCCTCTCCAAACTGGGTGGTTCCAACTATCAGACCATCCACGCGGTGTTCGAGCATGGTTTGGGCAATGGTTTTCTCACG
>JBGQAS010000156.1:0-5338 GCA_041494435.1 Anaerolineaceae bacterium
CTGGATGACCGTCCCATTGTATTGTTGCCCACTAATGTTCTCGGTGATAGCCTTACCCTGGGTCGGCAGGTATTCTCAAAAACGATGGCAGAATGGGTTATTCGAACCGTTCAATATTTCTTTGGACGTCCGGATACTCAACTGGTCATCCGCATCCATCCAGGTGAGATCCTCACCCGCCAATATTCGATGGTCGATCTCTTGCATGAAGCTCTCCCGGAATTGCCAGAGAATATCCATATCATTGGTCCACGGGAAGAGATTAATTCATATGACCTTGTAGATTTGGCTTCCTTGGGGCTGGTGTATACCACCACCATTGGCTTGGAAATGGCATTGAAGGGCATCCCTGTGGTTGTGGCAGGACAAACCCATTATCGAAATCGTGGGTTCACCTATGATCCGGATTCCTGGGTGGAATATTTCAAGGAGCTTGGGCTGATCCTGGCAAAACCGGGCAGTTTCCGTTTGACCAAGGAAAAAATCAAGAAAGCCTGGCAATACTCCTACTTATTCTTTTACGTTTTCCCACAACCATATCCATGGCATATCAAGGCTCGCGGTAATTATTCGGATGTTCCGATCAATAAAGTCTTTAATGCTGAAGGACGAAAACTGTATGGAGACACCTTCCGCTACCTGGTAGGCGAGCCCATCAACTGGAAAAAGAAGTGCGGGGTTACTTCGAAACAAAAGTACGCGATTTAATGCAGGCAGGAGAAATACATCATGGATTGGACCAATCAAGTCGTATTAGTAACAGGTGGTACAGGATCATTCGGCAAAAAATTCGTTGAGATTATGCTCAAAGAAGTACATCCCGCGAAATTGATCGTTTTCAGCCGTGACGAGCTGAAGCAACATGAAATGCGGGTAGCCGGGTATGAACACCCTTCCTTACGTTATTTCATTGGTGATATCCGCGATGTAGATCGCCTGCGCAGGGCTTTTATCGGAGTGGATGTTGTCATCCACGCAGCTGCGCTAAAGCAAGTACCCGCCTGCGAATATAACCCTATGGAAGCGATCAAGACAAATATTCTTGGCAGTAGCAACGTTGTCGATGCCGCTTTGGATGCGGGCGTCAGCAAAGTAATGGCATTGAGCACGGATAAAGCTGTTAACCCGGTGAACCTGTATGGAGCAACCAAATTGGCAGCGGAGAAACTGCTGGTTCAGTCCAATGCTTACGCCGGAGGAAGGAAAACACGCATCAGTTGTGTCAGGTATGGCAATGTTGTCGGCAGCCGTGGAAGCGTGGTGCCGGTTTTCCTCAAGCAGCGTCAGAATGGTACTGTGACCATCACCGATGAACGTATGACCCGCTTCTGGATTTCACTGGACCAGGGCGTACGTTTCGTAATGCGCTGCGTGGAATTGATGCATGGTGGAGAGGTATTTGTACCCAAAATTCCAAGCATGACCCTGGCAGACCTGGCAAAAGCTATTGCCCCGAAAGCGAAGATCGAAGTTATTGGCATCCGCCCCGGTGAAAAACTGCATGAAGTGTTGATCTCAGAAGATGAAGCCCGGAACACCATTGAGCTTAAGGATATGTATGTGGTGCAGCCGGCTGAAATGCTGTGGTTTGGCAAAGAATGGGAAAAAGAATATCCCAGGGTGCCTGCAGATTTCCGCTACGCGTCCAATACCAATACGGAATGGATGACCGCAGATCAGATCAAAGATATGATCGCTCCCCTGGAAGAAAGTTTACAGGTAGAGTTGCCCGAATGAAGAATATCCTGGTCACGGGTGCCAGCGGTTTGTTGGGATTGAATATGTCCCTCATCCTTGCCAGGGAATTCAATGTTACGGGGGTTATTCACCAGGATGAGTTGCAGGGGGTTCCTTACCCATTTATGGTTACGGATCTCTCTCAAAAGGGTAAACCGGAAAAAATCATCGATCAAACTCATCCAGAGATGATCATTCATACAGCGGCTATGGCTAACGTGGATGCTTGCGAAGACCAACCTCAAAGAGCCGAAGAAGTGAATGCCATATTGCCGGGGACTATGGCAAAATTGGCAAAAAGGTACTCCATTCCTTTAATCCATATTTCCACCGATGCGGTTTTCGATGGAATCGCCGGGAACTACACAGAAGCTAATGCAGCAAATCCTTTAAGCATTTACGCCAAAACCAAGTACCAGGCGGAATTGAATGTTGCCAGCGAGGATCCCAAGGCGATCATTGCGCGAGTAAATTTTTACGGTTGGAGTTTGCGGGGTGATCGAAGCCTGGCAGAAATTTTTGCTTATAAACTCCTGGCTGGAGAGCAAGTGAACGGATTTACTGACGTCTATTTTTGCACACTCCACGTATCCAGGTTGGTGGGCATAATCATGGAGATGTTGGCAAAGAATTTGTCGGGTCTATACCATGTCGTCAGCAGGGAGGCGATCACAAAATTCGATTTCGGTCGCGCAGTTGCGAGGGAATTTGGCTTGAACGAGAACCTGGTGAATCCTATTTCCGTGAAGGATGCAGGCCTAAAAGCAACCCGCTCACCCAACCTTACTTTAAATATAGAAAAACTGGTAAAAGCACTTGGGCACGAGTTGCCCGATCAGAGTGAGGGTCTTAAACAGTTTTGCGGTTTATATCAGCAAGGTTATCCGCAAACCCTTCGTAGTTATTTGAAGGAATAGAGAGGGAAAAATGGAAATCAAGATCGGCAACCATGTATTGGGGATCAACCATCCAACCTACTTTATTGCAGATATTGCGGCAAACCATGATGGTGACTTTGAGCGCGCCAAATTACTGATCCGGTTGGCAAAAGAATGCGGTGCGGATGCAGCTAAGTTCCAGAATTTCCAGGCACCCAAGATCGTATCGGACTATGGTTTCAAATCCCTCGGTGGGCAGCAATCCCATCAAGCCAAGTGGAAACGCTCAGTTTTTGAAGTGTACAAGAGTGCCTCAGTCCCTTTCGAATGGACGGAAGGGCTGAAAAAGGAATGCGACAAGGTTGGCATCGATTTCTTTTCATCTCCTTATGATTTTGAAGCCACCGATATGCTGGATGCGTATGTCCCGGCTTATAAGATAGGTTCCGGTGAAATCGACTGGTTGGAAGCCATGGAATACATAGCGCGCAAAGGCAAACCCGTCTTGCTTGCCACAGGTGCAGCGAACATTGGCGAGGTTCAAAGAGCGGTTCAGACCATCCTGGCTATCAACCCTCAACTTGTCTTGATGCAATGCAACACGAATTACACTACCAGCCTGGAGAATTTTAAGTTTATCAACTTGAATGTGCTCAAGTGTTATGCAGATATGTTCCCGGAATTGGTTTTGGGGCTCTCTGACCATACGCCTGGTCATTCCACCGTGTTGGGCGCGGTCGCATTAGGTGCCCGAGTGGTGGAAAAGCATTTTACGGACGATAACCAGCGCGAAGGACCTGACCATGCTTTTGCCATGAACCCGGTATCTTGGAAAGCCATGGTGGAAAACACCCGCCAATTGGAAAGAGCCCTGGGTAAAGCAAGCAAAACAGTTGAAGGAAATGAACAAGAAACGGTCATTATCCAGCGCCGTTGCCTGCGGGTCGCCAGGGACGTGAAAGCCGGGGAAACATTTGTCCGGGAAATGATCGATGTTCTTCGTCCCGCTACGCCGGGAGCCATCTTACCTGACAAAATCATCGAGGTAGTTGGAAAAAAAGCCCGCGTGGATATCCCCTTCGGACGGGAAATTCGTTGGACGGACCTTGCCCAGTGAAAGTGTTGTACTTCACCCGGAACGATTCTGTTCACGACCGACGTTTCCTATCTACCATGACTTTGGCTGGGATAGAGGTTTTTCTCCTACGTCTATATAGTGAATCAGGACCTCTATTAGGATTGCCAAAAACTGTTAAAGAAGTCCGCTGGCAGGATAAACCGTCCATGGAACCCCGACGAATTCACGACAGAGTTGCAGAGCTACAGCGGATTATTCAAGAGACCCAACCTGATCTGATTCACGCAGGACCGTTGACGGATTGTGCTTATTTGGCAGCCAGAAGTGGATTTCAACCTTTGGTCAATATGTCCTGGGGTTCAGATATCCTGGCAGCGGGAGGATGGAATTTCCGTAACAAAAAGACCGTGCAGCGAACCTTAGAACATTCAACCGTATTGATTGGTGATTGCGAAGCTGTGAAACAAAGGGCGATTGCCTTGGGATTTCCTGCAGATAGGATCGTGATCTTTCCATGGGGTATTGACCTGAAACATTTCTCGCCTGGATCTGGAGGTGATCTTCGAAAAAAATGGGGTTATGACAAGAAATTTGTCATCTTGTCTTTGCGGTCCTGGGAACCAATATATGGTGTGGACATTGCTGTAAAAGCTTTTATAGTTGCAGCTAGACAAAATCCTGCCTTGAGGTTACTGCTCGGAGGAACGGGATCGCAAGAAGAGAAAATTCGAAAAGTTGTCTGTGAAAGTGGAGTCGAAGATAAAATTCGATTTCTCGGGCAAATCCCCCAGACAGAACTTCCGGAGATTTATCGAGGATCCGATCTCTATGTCAGTGCTTCGCATAGCGATGGGAGTTCTGTCACTCTGATGGAAGCTTTGGCATGTGGGAAGCCTGTTCTTGTTTCAGATATTCCCGGGAACAAGGAATGGGTAACAGGGGGGCAAAATGGCTGGTTATTCCGGGATAATAACATTCATCAAATGGCAACTCTGATGGGTTCAGTACAAATGGAATTAACCCTGCTTGACAAGATGGCTACGAATAATCGTCAACTGGCGGTAGAAAAGGCGGATTGGAAAAAGAATTCCAAAGGTCTGATCCGAGCTTATGACATGGCAATGAAGTTGAAAGGATCCGAATAGATGGCAAGGAATATTGTAGCCATCATTCAGGCAAGATTGGGTTCCTCCCGGCTTCCTGGGAAGGTCTTGAAAGAGATCCAGGGAAAGCCAATGCTTTGGTATGTGGTTGAGCGGACGAAAAAAGCGAAGACTGTGAACCAGGTGGTGGTTGCAACAACTACCGATCCTGGGGATGAATCGATTTCGAGTTTCTGCAAAGCACAAGGTTATCCCGTTTATTGCGGAAGCGTTCAAGATGTCTTGGATCGGTACTATCAGGCAGCCAAGGAATATCTAGCGGATATTGTTGTCCGAATTACATCCGATTGTCCTCTGGTAGACCCGGGATTAATCGATACTACCGTAAACGCTTTACTCGAACATGATGTAGATTTTACAGCCAATCGGTTACCTCCTCCCTTTACCCGTACATTTCCGATTGGTTTGGATGTAGAGGTTTGCACTTTTTCAGCACTTGAAAAAGCCTGGCATGAAGCATCCAGTCAACACGAACGCGAACA
>JBGQAS010000223.1:0-4249 GCA_041494435.1 Anaerolineaceae bacterium
TATCAGTTCTAGTTATTGCCATGGCTTTGCTCTGGTTCGCCTATAATAAGGTTTTATTACAGTGTCAAATACGGAATAAATATTGGCGACGGGGGCATCATATCTGGCGTACCATGTTCCGCGCCATGTGTCTTTGGAATTCGAGCTGGAGAGACCCAATTTGATCAAGTAATGCCTACTTTAGAGAAAAACGGCATTGCGAGTTCTGATTGTCTCACAGAACCAAACGTCTCCTGGTTCCTTTTTAACTGTGGTGCGGGCAGGCTAAATGTACAGGTAGATACACAGACAAACATTGTCAATGGAGTTTGGTTCCTCCCAAATGATTCAATTTCCTTGGGAGAGATCATTGAAAAATATGGAAAACCAAATTATTTAACAATAGATCAGGAAGGCGCACCTGGCACAATCCATCCGAGATTGTATTGGAATTCGATAAGAATGTTAGTTACCCTGCCTGAGATCTCTGGCAAAACTTACGATATCCAAAAAACAACTGAAGTCGAAGGAATCGATTTTTCAGATGAAAATCTATATCGAACCTCTGATAAGGAGTCTGACCCGTATTACAAACCCTGGGATGGCTATGGCATGTATCAACCGCCAACCGTAACTGTGCCTTCGATACCGATGCCAACCGAAACTATGACACCGTAGGTGAAAAGAGAATTTCTTTTGGAATGGTTTCGATAAAGATCAAAGATGCCTAACAACGGGTCCAGTGGGACAACGGCTGCACCGCTCCGAGCAGGCGCTTTTTGCCAGAAATAGGGCATAATAGTTGTGGCGTCTCGTTAGTCCCGCCGTTGGCGCTGAACCAAACTGTTGTTGATAAAGTTACTTTATGAAATGTATGTGTACAGGATTTGAACCTTTGTCCGCTAGGTTCACCGCCACTTTTCGATCAGCTGAAAAATGTAACTTAACTGAAATTGCATTAATATCCGCTTGGTCGCAGGTAGGCTTCTTCCAGGTGCTTGATCTCAGCGGGGGTAAGCGAGAAACAACAGAAAAGAAGTTGACCCCCTCTCATTCTCCCCCTATGGAAAGGGGGGGATGAAAGTATTTCAAGCAAGGAATGCATCCCCCAAATACTCGAACAGCGAGGTATTTAGGGGAGGAGCAAAAGGTCGAGTGCTATAATTTTTTAGGGGATCAGTTAAATGACGACTCTAACCATATTCCTTTCTACGATAGCTCTCGAATTACTCTATGTTGTACTATTTATCCTGACAATCAAAATCCCTGGGTTTCGCTTTTGGCCACCGCCATCTCCCCGGTCATGGCAATTCTTCCTGGCGTGGTTCATCGTCGGCATTGTGGGTGCGTTCGGTTTCCTTGCAGGATTGCTTGATTTTAATAGCGCATTTCTCCCATCTTTCTGGACAAGACTTCCCATTGCATTGGTAATTTTCGTATGCGGTTCATCGATCGGCGGTTGGGCGTTATCTACTTTTAGGTTGAGCACAACCATTGGGCTTAGCGACAAGCTCATTACGCGAGGACCATATCGCTTTACGCGTAATCCTCAATACATTGGTGACAGCCTGAACATCATCGGATTTATGATCATCACAAATTCATGGATGGTTTGGGTGATCGGAATTCTTGGGATTGGGTTAAATATCCTTGCCCCATTTACCGAAGAGCCTTGGCTCGAGGAAAGATTTGGTGCTGAATATTTGGAATACAAGCGCAGAGTTCCCAGGTTTTTTCGTATCAGCAAATCGACTGGTCCAGTAGATCAGTGAAACAGCCAAAGGAATTACCCGTCACGGAGGGGTGAGAGAAAGAAAACAGAACCGAGGTCGACCTCCACTCATGACACCTGCTCCTAACTACGTTATGTCGCGGTGTACGATGTAATGACTCAAGCGAGGAATGCAACCGCACACGCCGGGGGAGCGAGAAGATGAAGGGAAAATTACGCCTGGCGTCCCCGCTGGACTGAGCGAGAGTAACACTCATATCATTTATGTTACTCAACCATCAACTTCATTTCGTTCGAACTAATGATAAATAAAAAGTACCTTCATTAAAATTATCTAGACCACTATTGCAATATATAAATTGCAGTGCTATATTTATTAAGTATGGCATTAGGTTGGGACAGGTATTAGCATTCTTGGTTTTGTAAAAGAAAACCTTTGAACAAGAGAGCGAAGCCCATATTGGTGGCTTCGCTTTTCATATTTTCCAGCAATGTAGACTTCCTTGTTATCCCTTCTTAGGGGTGGAATTGCAAAGGATTAGTTGGGATTTTCAAACAAGTATGTTTTCAGAAAAAATTGATTTACCGCTATGAGAAAGGAGGATCCATTTTCAGATGCGTCTACGATTCATTGACCAGCTTTGCTGACCCGGTAGCTTCCCGCAGTCTTGTACTTTGATGCCGAGGGTTTTGTTTAAACCCAGGTTTTCAGTCATATGTAAGTGGCCAACGATAGGAAGAAACCAGGAATTCATATCAAGGAATTCAAAAAGGAGAGGTGCAAAATGAAATTCAAAACTTTGATGGTGATTAAGGCTTGTGTGTGTCTGGTTTTGGGGTTGCCTATACTGATCGTGCCGAGTTTCGTTTATTCCTTGTTCGGAACAACCCTGCCTGCAGGAGGCACTTTCGCAGCCCGGGAATATGGCGCAGCGCTAATAGGCACACTTTTGATCACCTGGATTGCCCGGAAGGCAACAGAGTCGAGCGCAAGACAGGCAATCATATGGGGCTTATGTGTCTATGATGCTCTTGGCTTTGTGGTCACATTAATTGCTCTACTATCCGGTGTGTTAAACTTTCTTGGCTGGGGTGTTGCAGCACTCTATTTGTTGCTGGCTATTGGTTTTGGTTATTTCCTGATCCGCAGCCCCAAACCATAAGCCTGAATAAGCTGAAAGCCTATCCATTGACCATGTAAACCGAATGAAGGCGGTCGAAAGACCGCCTTTGATTCCCATGGGAGATGTACGCTTACCCTATCTTATTGGCGGTGTGAAATGGGGTTAGGCAAAGCATGCGTGGGGCAGGAAATTCCTGTTACTTATCCTGCCGTACATAATGGAAGATTAAGAAATATTGTTGGAACCTAACTGTAAGTGCATTAACATACTCTTGATTACTGGTCCCCAAAGGGGATAATATTCGATTCCAACCGAGTCTAAAAATACTGAAGTAGATTAATCAAGCCTCTTACAAAAACGCTCCATTCTCTTTAACGCTTCCTCGATCTTCTCATAGCTAGTGGCATTCGAGCTCTCTCAATTCCAGGGTCTTAAGACAGCGCACAAAACCTTCACCACGGAGCTGAGAGAGAGGTCGAGTGCTATAATTTTATGTGAGGGGATCAGCAGCATAATAGATACCGCAGGGGACTCATGATCGCTTGGTTATAAGCCTAATCCTCTTTCCAACCCTACATCAGCGAAAATATAGGTATTGTTTCAGGAATCTGTGGGATATATACTGTACATGCATCGAAATGGTTGATATTTGTCGCAAATAATCATGAACGGTTCAATGAAGTATTTTACTAATAAGGGGAGTGATATGAACACAAAGAATATGGAATTCGAATTGGAAGAAGCCCAAGCAAAAGAGATCGCGATTCAATTAGGAGCAAAGCTTGATAAAGCCTGGAATAATCGTGATGCCAAAGCCTTAGCTCGGTTGTTTCAAGAAAAAGCTGACTTCCAGTGGGATTCAGGAAAGATGGTGCGCGGTCGTGATGAGATTGAGAAGTGTTTTGCTTCAAGCGTTTTTCCTGCACTGCCAGACGCCTTTCGGCATAGGGCTATAGTACAACATGTCCGCTCGATAAAAGATGATGTTTTCATCGGTGACGGAGAAATAGAAATATATGATTCGACAGAATCAGATTTGCAGAAGAGAGTTCGCCAAAAGTTTCAATGTACTAGTGTTGCTGTAAAAGAAAATAGCATATGGTTTTTATCAGCCGTTCGTCTAATGGTGCCTAACCAATGATTTTTCATTTATACAACAGATATTCTAGTATTTGAACCTAGAACAGTAGGATCAAGAGCTGTCTAAAGGAAAAACAAAAATCATAGCTTTACTGGAATTTTAGTAACATCCGCTTGGTCGCTGGTTCAATTCCAATCTAGTCCCGATGTTCTTGAAATGGGCTAGTCCAATCTCTTACAAAATCTTTCCATCCGCTTCAATGCTTCCTCGATCTTCTTATAGGAAGTGGCATACGAGCCCTCTCAATTCGAGGGTATTAAGACAGCGCAAGAA
>JBGQAS010000428.1:0-2232 GCA_041494435.1 Anaerolineaceae bacterium
ATATTGCAGTGCCAGGTTAAGAAAGGCAACAAGTTCTGTGATCGATAGTTGTGTCAATTCCCCAGAGAACCCATGGGAATAACAGTTCCCGCGATAATCACTCCCTGCCTGGCCCAGCGCATCCATCACGCTGCGCCTTTGTTTATCACTGAAAGAACCTTTCAGGAAGCCCTGAAAGCGGGTCAGGATTTGGGAAATCTGTAGATATAGTTCTTGAACTTCCCGGCTGACTTGTACAGTTCCTAACGCACTCTGTTCCAGGAACTGCTTGGTGAAAGCGATGGTGCGCCGCAAATATCCCATGGTCACAACCGACAATCCCTTGCCGACCAGGGCATTGTTGGCATCGTTCCATTCGGGGCGTTGGGTGTTCATCCAGATGCCGCCCTCCGGAACAAAGTTCACCAGCTTGGCCAGCAGCAGGGTGAGTAGCTTTTCGGCAAGGTTGGCATGGAGTATTTTCCCATCACGCGTATGGACCAGTTTGCCATCCGTGCCGCGCTCCTTCACCCGCGACTCGATTTCCCGTTCCAGGTCCCAATCAAACTCAATGGTATTGAAAGGATCGATCTGCAGGTCCTTATAAGGTTTGATCCGATAGGGAACATTGGCATAGCTGAACATCGGTTGGGCTAGAAATGCCTGGAGCTTGCCCGGATGCACCCGGATACTGACCTCCATCAGTTTTTGAAGGTAGACAATTTGGTGGTCACCCCAGTAGCCAATATTCGCCCAGGGATTGTTGGGTTCGGGGAGTTCCCAATCGATCCCTTCGCGGGTGATCCGATAAGGGTTGTACCCATCCAATGTAGTCGCATCCAGGAAGGTACATATCATGCTTTCCACATATTCCGGATAGGAATAGGCGAGAGCTTCCCAGTTTTGAAAAATATCCCGCCAGTTGCCTTCATACTCCAGTTGCGGAGAGCCATCTGCTTTTTTAATGTTGATCGCAAAACGGTTCCAGGGGCGGCTGGGGTCACCATGCCGCCGGCTGAAGGAAAGGGGCAGGTAGGCATAACTCAAGCGGAGTAGATTCGCCGATCCGCTCGCTTCCGCTTGGGCTTGAAGCGCGGAAATAGAAATTTCAGGGGGCAATTCGGAAAAGAAGGATGCTTTTTCAGCCAGGATCGCAGGATTACGCACCAAAATAAAATCGACAAAATCTTTGGTCTGGACCTGGTATTGGTCAGCAAAAATACCGCCGCGCATCGTGTTGAACATTACGTTGGCAAAATGGTTGGCGCAGCGAAGTTCACTTTCGGAGACCTGCAATCCATCTGCGCTGGCGACGATCTTCTCCAAATTCGTGTTGTTTACTTCGATGTCATGTTCCACGGCACTTGCCAGGTTTGCCGGGTTATCTTTTAGCTGATTGGATAAACGGACAATCGAGGTACTGTCCTGGCAAACCTCTGCTACCAAATGCCACGAATGTTCCCTGCCTGGAGCGAGGTTGAGGGTGGCATGCACAAAATAAGCGCCCCTCCGCCCGCGTACGTTAGTTTCTGTTTTCACACCCCTGCCGGTACGAAAGTCATCGAATTGCACCGGTGAGAGCAGGTAATCCACCCGGTCAAGCCCAAGCTGCATCACCGTTGTTGCCAGCAACGACTCGCTGGGTTCAGCTAGGTCTGTTAGGGTCGAGTTAAGCGCAAAGATTGCTAAACCTGTATGAGGGTCCACTTCACTGCGTTTATATGCGTCAAGCAGGGGACTAAAGGTGTTCTGGGTCAAGGATGTAATGTTGGCGGGCAGGATATTCTGCAGGCCATCCACAAATTCGACCCGGCAGGAAGATTTCCCTGAGTTTTGCAGCCAGCTTGTCTTGACGAAGCCAAAGAGATCACTCGTCCGCCAGGCATAACGATAGACCAGCCCCAGGCTGAGGTTGTTTTCTTCAAATATGACCGCCGTGCCAGCCACGTTTTTGTAGATGTTCCGTTCGATCTGATAAATCCCCTGCCGAGGTCCTGAAAATGGCTCCCAAAGACTGGTCCGTTGTGCACGCGTGGCAAGGATGATCGCCTTGTTTCCCGTGTTTTCGTAATTTTCGGTCAGCTTATCTTCTGTGTAGTAGGGGAAAAGAGACTGTTCGGCGCTGACCCGACCAGCAGAAAGCCCCCCCGTGGATGAAATAAAGAGCCAGTGATTTGAACTGCTGACGATGCTCATGAAGAAGGGCTCCATGGCATCGTAGTTTTGGATTTTGTAATAAGTTACGCCCAGATA
>JBGQAS010000079.1:0-7267 GCA_041494435.1 Anaerolineaceae bacterium
AAATCCCAAACCCGAGGAGTTCACCGACGCCATAGTGGCGGAGAACCTCACCAAGCGTTTTGGAAAGTTCACCGCGGTCGATTCGATCAGTTTCAAGGTTCACCCTGGTGAAGTGTTCGGCTGGTTGGGCCCCAATGGCGCCGGCAAGACGACCACTATCCGCATGCTGCTCGGGTTGATCATTCCCAACTCAGGCTCGATCCGTGTGCTGGGCTATGACCCGGTGACCCAATTGAATGCCATGCAGGCGCATGTGGGTTATATGTCACAGCTTTTCACCCTCTACAAGGATCTCACCGCCATTGAGAATATCCGCTTTTATGGCAAAGTATATGGCTTGTCTCGGGATGAGTTAGTCCAGCGCGAAAAAGACATCATCGAGATGGCAGGCTTGAAGGGTCGTGAAAAAAACCTGACTGCAACATTATCCGGGGGTTGGAAGCAAAGGTTGGCGCTGGGCTGCGCCATCATCCATAATCCCCGCGTTGTTTTCCTGGACGAGCCCACAGCCGGGGTGGATCCCATCAGCCGGCGGGATTTCTGGGGGCTGATCTATGCCATGGCGAAGAAAGGCACCACCGTCCTCGTCACCACCCACTATATGGACGAAGCCGAACTGTGCCAGCGAGTGGGCTTTATCAGCCAGGGCAGGTTGGTTGCGCTGGATACCCCCGATAAGCTCAAGGAAACCCGGATGAAGGGTTGTGTTCTGGAAGTCAGCACCTCGGAACCTGATCGGGCTGTCCGCATCCTCAAATCTGCACAGGTTGCCGGCACACTTCCCTTTGATGAGGTTGCTCTCTACGGCTCAACCATCCATGTGGTGGTCCCTGATGAGAAACATTTTCAAAAGCCAGTTTGCGATCTTTTGGCGCGAGAGAAGATCGAAGTGAAGAACGTGGAATGGATCGCCCCCACACTGGAAGATGTGTTCATTTCAACGGTGAAAATCCGTTCGAATTCTTAACGATGAAAGGAAGGTCAATATGAAGAAAAGAATGTTGTTTGGGTTGATGATTTTCATGCTTGTACTGGCAAGCTGCAGCCAGGCAACAACGAATTCCACTACACCCATTAAGGCATCCGGGACGATCACAGCTGAATCAGTCCAGGTGGCGTCAGAGATTTCGGGAAAGCTGATCTCCATAGCTTTTGCCGAAGGTGATACGGTGAAGGTTGGAGATACGCTTTTTCAATTAGACGATCAACTCTTGAAAGCCCAGTCGGACCAGGCGAATGCTTCTCTTCAGGTAGCCCAACAGAATTACATACTTGCTCAGCAAAAGTTAGTTGCTGCCCAAACCCAATTTGACCTGACCTCACAGGTTGCCCGTCAGCAGGATGTGTTGGTCCACACCAACGCATGGCGAGCCGTCGAACCAGATGAGATCACCTTGCCGGGTTGGTACTTTTCCAAGGACGAGGAGATTGCTGCCCTGCAAAGCCAGGTAAAGATCACCCAAGGAAAACTGGATGATGCTCTATCTGCCTTGCAGACTCAGTTGAAAGACGTCAGTAACCAGGATTTTATTGCAGTTGAGAAGGCGCTGGATGAAGCTCAACAAGCTTATCTGATTGCCGACGAAACCCTCACCGAAGCGCGCTCTGCCCAGAACAACGGTCATTTGATTGAACAAGCTCAGACCGAACGCGATAACCGTCTGGACGACCTGACTAACGCCCAAAAAGACTACAACGATATGCTCGGATCCGACGCTTCAAAGCGTGTGCTGGATGCCCATGCTCTGGTGGCTGTTACCCAGGAAACGCTGACCAATACACAAGACACATTGGATAAGTTGATGACCGGTGGTAACTCACTGCAGGTTGTTGCTGCTCAGGCTGCCCTTGACCAAACCAAGACGGGAGTAACCTTGGCGGATGCTTCCCTAACTCAGGCGCAAGCTGCCCAACGACTGGCACAGATACAGCTCGATAAAGCCACAGTCGTTTCAACCGTTGCCGGTATCGTTCTTTCTAAACCCCTCAATGTGGGAGAGATCGCTGCAGCAGGAGCCACCGTCCTGGAAATTGGTTCTCTCGAGCAGGTGACCTTGGATGTATACATCCCCGAAAGTGAGTACGGCCGCATCCAATTGAACCAAAAGGCTTCCATCGTGGTTGATTCTTACCCTAGCACCACCTTCGAAGGTACCGTTACCTTCATTTCGGATCAAGCGGAATTCACACCACGAAATGTCCAAACCGTCGAAAGTCGCAGCACTACGGTTTACAAGGTCGAGATCACCATTTCCAATCCGGACTTGAAATTAAAGCCTGGCATGCCAGCTGACGCTACTTTAGTGATCCAATAGGATTTCAAAAATCTTTCCCTCAAATGTCTTGAAAGGGCATTTGGGGGAAAGTGGCTGGGAATATTGGGGGTTTACAAAAGAAGAAATAATATAAAATCAATTTGCAATGATTTATTTTGATGTCCCAAACTTGGTCTCAAGGTGCCAGAAAAATGTCAGTTGCTACTAGAAAGCTGAATAACCGCACCCGGCTTGATCTCGCGATGGTTTTCATCTTCGTCCTGTCCTTGTTGCTCGGTGCCTACGTTCGCATATCCCAATTGCTGCCTTTGCATTTCCCCATCAACGACGGTGGCTTGTTCTATTCCATGACCGGCGAGCTTCAAGCGAATGGATTTCACCTTCCGG
Source organism: Anaerolineaceae bacterium (assembly GCA_041494435.1). Lineage (GTDB taxonomy): Bacteria > Chloroflexota > Anaerolineae > Anaerolineales > Anaerolineaceae > JBGQAS01. Next base: position 2,664 of record JBGQAS010000079.1, read on the forward strand.
CCTTCGTTTCCTACAATCACACGAACATCCCCTTCGTTTATCCCCCTTTGGGATTCTATTTTGTGGGTCTTCTCTCTTCTCTTACCGGATGGTCCCTTCTCAAGATATTCCAATTCCTCCCAGCCATCCTCGCGACCCTTACCATCCCGGCATTTTTCCTGCTGGCACGCGATCTTTTAAAGTCAAAAGCGGTGATTGCTCTCTCCACGTTGATCTTTGCGCTGATCCCTGCCAATTTCTATTGGCTGATTATGGGGGGCGGGGTGACGCGTGCTCTCGGGTTCTTGTTTTCTCTTCTCACCTTATGGTCGGTGTTGCGCATGTGTACCCGCCCCGGAATAAAATATGTGATTATTTCTGCGGTCTTGGGGACACTGACTGTTCTCAGCCATCCGGAGTCTGCCATCCATACCGTAGTGGGTGCCCTGGTCATCTTTGTTTTCCTGGGGAGGACCAAAGTCAACCTGGTTAAATCGTTAATTGTCGCAATCGCCGTTATCGCGCTCTCATCCCCCTGGTGGGCGTCAGCAATTGCAGTCCATGGGTTTTCGCCTTTCCTGGCTGCCTTTGGAACGGGAGGCTACCGTATATCGGTTCTGCTTGGTTTCTTCCAGATTAATCTTGCCCAGGAATCCTACCTTACCTTCATCGGCGTGTTGGCAGTGATCGGTTTATTTTATGAAATGGCAAAAAAGCATTTCTTCCTGCCTGTCTGGTGGTTCGCCAACATTCTTTCCGAACCCAGGAGCGCTGTCCTCTACTTTACTCCCGTCGTTGCCATTCTGGCTGCCCAGGTACTCGTTGACCTCGTTTTCCCTGCCATCAACAAACTCGGATCGAAACCAATAGAAGCTGATAAGCAGAGGTCTTGGGCTGATGAATTGCTTTCTGGAACGCTTGCAAAAATAGCATTCACTTTCCTCCTCGTTTATTTCATTATGTCGGCTTACCAGGTGCCCTATGAAGAGAGCCGTAAATTGGTTGTCAGGGATGGTGATTTGACGGCATTTCAGTGGGTCAAAACCAATCTCCCCCCAGATCAAAATTTCCTTCTCCTCACAGGTGATGACCCTCTCATGGATCCGACCTCCGAATGGTTTCCGGCTTTAACGGGAGAAAACAACTTGGCCACCATCCAGGGATACGAATGGATCCAAAATAGTGAATTCATGGATATGCTCGTGACGTCTTCCTATTTGCAGGTTTGCACGGTCATGGATTCGAAGTGTCTCGAGGATTGGAAGTCTCAGACGGGTTTAACTTTTGATTATGTCTATATTCGCAAATGGCAGGTGCAGAAACAAGAGGGGGTTGAGCTCATCCCTTGGCCAATCCAGGATTCTCTCCTGGAATCGGGAGCGTACGAAGTTATTTATGACACGCACTCGACTACTATCTATAAAGTAAACAAATGAATCCTTTTTCAGTGAGGGTATTAACAGGATTGTAATTAACCCTCGCTCAGATTCTTCAAAATGATACCGCTATAATAAACACCATGGTGATTAAAGAACGCGGATTGTTGTTGGGAGTTTATGGTTTTCTATTTATCCCAATTGTCATTTTCTTCACTGGGTTCTTGAAGTTGTGGGTGGGTATCCCTCTTTCGTTGCTCCTTGGGTTCGTGTTCTATCAACTTTGGAAGAAAACGGATACTCCAGGTGAAATTCATATTACCAAAGGCGAATTGATTGGCGGGGTTTTTATTGTCCTGGTTTGGGTCTGGCTGTCGGGGATAGGGGGATTTGCCTTCCAAAATTATGATTTCAACGGACGAAATGCTTTTCTTCGCGATTTGGTGAATTTTAACTGGCCTGTGTATTATTTGCACCTCCCGGGAGTTCAAACCGGCTCAGGGCCGCAACCGCTGTATGCCATGATTTACTATATCGGATATTGGCTGCCATCTGCGCTCGTGGGAAAAATCCTTGGCTTGGGTTCTGCCTTCATCACGCTATATATTTGGACGGCTGCGGGGATATTCTTCGTAGTGATATTGCTGAAGAAAAAATGGAAGGCATCCGTGTTTTTTATATTGCTGTTATTGGTTTTTTTCAGCGGAATGGATGCAGTTGGGACATGGTTAATGTTCTTGGTTCAACCCGGACGTTATCCAGGCCTTTGGCCTCCCATTCAGCACCTGGAGTGGTGGCCGCAATTTTTCCAATACTCATCTTTTACAACCCAATTATTCTGGGTGTTCAATACAGCCATCCCTGTGTGGATTTGTGTTGCTATCTATCTGGCTTTTCCCAATCCCCGCAGGATGATTCTCCTTTGGAGTATTTGCTTTTTCTTCGCTCCAGTCCCAGCATTGGGTTTTTTCCCCCTGGTTGTTGCCGAGGGATTGAAAGATTTTCTCGAATCGAAAAACCGGCAATTGGAAAAACCCAATCATGCTTTTGCTCAAAGGATTCTTTTCATTGGGAAAAGATGGCTGACATTCGAAAATAGTATCGGTGGAATTTTTATTGGCCTTTCGATTGCGTATTATTCTGCGAATCATATGTCTGCAACAATCCGGTTTTTCAATTTTAACGTGGCAACATTTTTTATCTATTTGATTTTTATTTTCCTCGAAGGAATTTTGATTTGGATGTTTTTTGCCAGGGAAATGTACAAAAACCCCACTTGGTATGCAGCGGGTATCTTGCTGATAGCTTGTCCTTTCTTCGTTGTGGGAGGAAATAAGGACTTTGTCATGCGGGTATCCATGCCCGCTTTGTTTGTGCTCATGGTATGGACGGGAGAATGGCTGAAAAAAAGAAATTGGACATATCGCCCTATTTTGATAGGCTACCTGGTCATCGGTGCATTAACTCCGTTGTGTGAAATAAATCGTTCGATTTACCGCACGGCAGAATATTTCCTTTCGCCGCGGAATACTTCCGAAACCTCTTTGTTAACCCCCCAGGAGGTCATGAACAATAAATATATTCCTGAATTGGTTCATCCCGGATCGCTAGTAGCGGATGGATTTATCACCTTGTCGAATTTTCCGCCTAGTGAACTCGTGTATTATATTGGTGATATCCGGGAAACATTTTTGCAAAAATACCTGTTCAAATCTCCATAGAAAAATCAGGCAGGATTAATTTTGGGGGTAATTGGAGAGCAGGATGAAATCCCGCCGATTCTTTGTCCACGAATCAATCTGAAACCTCTTGACAAATCTTACGTAAGTAGTAATATAATTACAAAATACATGAAAGAAGTAAGTGTCAGGAGGTACTATGCCAAAAGAAAAAGTGATTGACGCCGAGTCAAAGGAGATCCCACCTAAAAAAGCGGAAACTCCGCGGGTTGTTGAAAAACCAGCCCAGCCCTATAAATCCACGTTGGAGGATGATTTCAGCCCGGTCACCAAGGCAGTGAAGAACACCATCCGCGCTGTCGGGGAAACGGGCGAAACCCTGGTGGGGGCGCTGCAAAACCGCGACAACGTCGTCATGGTCCGCGTGCACAAGGATATCTTGCATCAGTTGGACATGCTGGTGGATGCAGAGATCACACGCAGCCGCTCGGAAAGTGCTGCTTTTCTTATAAGTGAGGGCGTCAAAGCTAACCAGGCTTTATTCGATAAGATCAAGGGCGTCACGGACCAGATCGAAAAGTTGCGTGCCCAGTTACGCCAGACGATCCAATCGGAAGGTAATCCGGAGGTGAAGAAATGAACGATCAGAATGCATCTACATCAAATTCCCAACGCCCATGGGATTTCGAAAGGATCGCCCATGATTCGGTGGACGTGGCTCTGCAGTTGGGTCGTGAACTAGGCAAAGCAGCCGAGGATCTCACCGGGTTGATGCTCATTCACGCTGATAAACCCTTGCGCACCAAGCTGGACATGCTCGTTGAATCCGGTGCGGTCAAGAGCCGACATGAAGCTTTGGAGATGTTGATCAAATCCGGTGAAGTCCAAAAAAGCCGCATCTTTGATCAGATCGAAAAAACTCGCTCAGAGATTGAGGCCTTGAAAAAGGGATTAAAAGGATTAGTGGGAAGCTAGAATACCCACCAATTTAAGTTACAGGTTTACAGACCGGGGAACGAATGGAATTACACGTTCGCCGGTTTTTATTTTGGTGTGAAACAGGTTGGGATTTCACTCCCTGAAGAATTTTCTATCAGAAGCAATGAAGGGTGAACCGCACCATCAAATCTTGCCAGCCACAAACTGTCTGAATCGGTTTGCGAGGTTTGATAGAGAAAAGTCTGGTCGTCGATCCACACAATAGATAGTACTGTTTCAGCTTCCAGGCCATCCAATATAGGATGATATTGAGTATTATTGGCATCTTTCATCTGGATTGAACGCGGATTGTCCTGCAACTGAAATACCGTCTGTGATCCTTTTGCATCCATTCCGATCAAGTGCACGAGTTGACCTTTTAGCAAAATGGTATCCAAGCTTCCATCAATGTTTGCCCGGTGCAGTTCGCCAAAATAATCCGAGACCGAAGAAAGGTTCATTTGATAGAACACCGATCTGAGATCGGCAGAAAAAAGGACTACCCCTCCGCGACTTTGGATCGAAGCAAATGAGATTTTTTGCCCGGCGCTATTCATTTGCCAGATGGATGTCGGTGCATTGAGATCATTGG